>NZ_JACAPW010000034.1:0-43595 GCF_013385495.1 Pseudomonas sp. F8002
GCCGAGTGGTGGGGCAAGAGCGTTTTGGTTACTTTTGCGCTTTTCAAAAGTGACCCGCTGTAAGAGCGGAACCCATAGTCGCCATTACAAAAATAACGGATATGCCCCCGATTCATCGCGCCCACCCCGGCCTGCGCTTCTGCACAAACGCCTGAGTCCCCTCAACCCCTTCCTCACCACAAACCGCCTCGGCAAACCACTCGGCAGCCTGGTCCAACAACGGCCCCAAAACCTGCTCACCACTGGCCAGCAACAACGCCTTGGTCCGCGCATTAGCCCCCGGAGCACACCGCAAAACCTGCCCCAACACCTCATCCAGCCGCTCCGCCAACGCCTGCGGATCGTGCTCCACAAAATGCACCAACCCCAGCCGCAGCGCCTCAACCCCATCAAACCGCGCCGCCGTCAAAGCCAGCCGCCGCGCCTGCGTCAGCCCGATACGCTTCACCACAAACGGCGCAATCTGCGCCGGCAATAACCCAAGGCCGGTCTCCGGCAACCCAAACTGTGCCTGATGATCCGCAATCGCCACATCACTGACACACACCAACCCAAACCCGCCGCCCAACACGGCACCCTCAAGCACCACAATCACCACCTGCGGCAGCGCCTCCACTTCCTGCAACAGCGTGCCGAACGCCCGGTTCAACGCCTGCAAGCCTCCCGCGGCTCCCGCGCGAGCCATGTCCTTCACATCGCCACCGGCCGAAAAATGCCCACCCGCGCCGCTGATAACCAACGCCCGTACGCTCTTGTCCCCAGCCACATCGGCCAGTACCGCACGCAGTTCGTTGACCATTTCCAGGCTCATGGCATTGCGGCTGTCCGGCCGATTGAGGGTCACATGCAGCACCCCGTTATGCGGCTCCAGCAACAACGTGTTCACGACTTTTTCCCCGGCAGGGTGCCCATCAATTTACAGATGATCCCCAGCATGATCTCGTCCGCCCCACCACCAATCGACACCAGCCGCACATCGCGATAAGCCCGGGCCACCGGGTTGTCCCACATGAACCCCATGCCGCCCCAATATTGCAGGCAACTGTCGCTGACTTCCCGGCCCAGGCGGCCGGCCTTGAGCTTGGCCATGGAGGCCAGGCGCGTCACGTCCTGGCCCTTGATGTACTGCTCGGTGGCCTGGTACACCAGCGCCCGCAGGCATTCGATTTCGGTGGACAGTTCGGCCAGGCGGAAGTGGATCACCTGGTTGTCGATCAGCGCCTTGCCGAAAGTCTTGCGTTCCTTGCAGTACTCGATGGTGCTGTCGATGCAGTACTCCAGGCCCTTGACCATATTGGCCGCGCCGAACAGCCGCTCTTCCTGGAACTGCAGCATCTGCATCATGAATCCCGCACCTTCATGGCCGATGCGGTTGCGCTGGGGGATGCGCACGTCGTCGAAAAACACCTGGGCGGTTTCCGAGCTGTGCATGCCGAGCTTTTCCAGGGGCGGGCTGACGCTGATGCCAGGGGTGTTCATCGGCACCATGATCAGCGACTTGTTGATGTGCGGCTTGTCGTCGGAGGTGTTGGCCAGCAGGCAGATGAAGTCGGCGCTCGGTGAGTTGGTGATCCACATCTTGCTGCCGTTGATCACGTAGTCGGTGCTGTCCTTGCGGGCATGGGTTTTCAGCCCGGCCACGTCGGAGCCGGCGCCGGTTTCCGAAACGCCGATGCAGCCCACCTGTTCGCCGCTGATGGCCGGGCGCAGGAATTCTTCGCGCAATTCATCGGAGCCGAAGCGGGCGAGGGCCGGGGTGCACATGTCGGTCTGCACGCCGATGGACATCGGGATGCCGCCGCAGCGAATGCTGCCGAACTCTTCGGCGGCGACGATCGAGTAGCTGTAGTCGAGGCCCATGCCACCGAATTTTTCCGGCTTGGAAATACCCAGCAAACCGAGGTCGCCGGCCTTGCGGAAGATCTCGTGGATCGGAAAGCGTCCGGCCTTTTCCCACTCATCCACATGCGGGTTGATCTCGCGCTCGACAAAGCCACGGACGGTGCGACGCAGTGCTTCGTGTTCCTGGGTGAAGATCATTTTTATTGTTCTCCCTATGGGGACGCGGGGCGTCCCGGGCTGCATTCCCACGCGGAGCGTGGGAACGATCATCAAAACCGCGCCACACCAAAGCTGTTGGGCTGTAACTGCCGCACCTCGGCCTCGTGGCAGATGTCCAGCAGAAACCCGAGCAAGGTCCGTGTATCCCGTGGGTCAATCAGCCCGTCGTCCCACAGGTTCGCGCTGCCATAGAGGGCGGTGGACTGGCTGTCGAGTTTCTGTGCGGTGACCTGTTCGAGCATGTCGAGCACCTTGGGGTCGGGCACCAGGCCGTCTTTCAGTTGCTTGGCTTCGGTGACGATCCGCAGCACCTTGCCCGCCTGGGCGCCGCCCATCACGGCGGTGCGGCTGTTGGGCCAGGCGAAGATGAAACGCGGGTCGAGCCCACGGCCGCACATCGCATAGTTGCCGGCACCGTAGGAGCCGCCGACGACGATGGTCAGTTTCGGCACCCGGGCATTGGCCACCGCCTGGATCATCTTCGCGCCGTGCTTGATCACGCCTTGCTGTTCCGACTCGGTGCCCACCATGAAGCCGGTGGTGTTGTGGAAGAACAGCAGCGGCGTCTGGCTCTGGTCGCACAGTTGGATAAATTGTGCGGCCTTGCTCGCGCCCTTCGGGGTGATTGGCCCGTTGTTGCCGATAAAGCCGCAGGCCCGGCCCTGGATATGCAAGTGGCCGCAGACGGTGTGCGGGTCGAACTCGCCCTTGAACTCCAGGAAGTTGGAAGCATCCGCCAACCGCGCGAGGATTTCGCGCACGTCGTAGGGCTTTTTCGGATCGTCGGGGATCAGCCCCAACAGCTCGTCAATCGGGTACAGCGGCTCGCTGTAAGCGCGCTTTGGCACAGGCGGCAAGCGGTCATCCCACGGCAACAGGCTGACAATCTCACGCACGATGCGCACGCCGTCAGCGTCGTTTTCCGCCAGGTATTCAGCGGTGCCGGCGGTTTGCGCATGCATCTCGGCGCCGCCCAGTTCTTCATCGGTGGCGACTTCGCCGGTGGCGGCCTTGAGCAGCGGCGGGCCGGCCAGGAACAGCTTGGCCTTGCCACGCACCACCACCACGTAATCCGAAAGACCCGGCTGATACGCGCCGCCCGCCGTGGCCGAGCCATGCACCACGGTGATCTGCGGCAGGCCCATGGCCGACATCCGCGCCTGGTTGGCGAAGCTGCGGGCGCCTTCGACGAAAATCTCGGCGGCGTAGTTGAGGTTGGCGCCGCCGCTTTCTGCCAGCGTCACCACCGGCAGTTTGTTTTCCATGGCGATCTGTTGCAGGCGCAGGGATTTTTTCAGGCCCGAGGGGGAAATGGTCCCGCCCTTGATCGCGCTGTTGTTGGCCACCACCAGCATGCGCACGCCGCTGACGTAGCCGATGCCGGCGATCAACCCGCCCCCAGCGGCGCTGCCGTCTTTGTCGTCGTGCAGTTTGTAGCCGGCCAGGCTCGCCAGTTCGAGGAACGGCGCGCCGGGGTCGAGCAATAAATTCAGGCGTTCCCGTGGCAGCAGTTGCCCGCGCTTGTCGAACCTGGCCTTGGCTTCGGCGGCCTTGCCCAGCAGGTTTTGCTCCAGCTGGCGCAATTGATTGACGCCCGTGAGCATCGCTTCGCGGTTCTGCGCGAATTGCGGGCTGTGGGCGTCGAGTTGCGAGTCGATCACCGGCATTGCTTATTTCTCCTCCTTGAGCACGTCCGGCAAGTAAGCCCGGTGGAAACCATTAAAGGACACGCTCGGCGGTTGCGCCTTGTGCAGCGGCCAGGCGCGGCTGCCCAGGCTGGCGGCGCCGTCGATGCGCAAGGTGCTGCCGCTGACGAACGCGGCGGCGGGGCTGAGCAAGAACACAATCGCCGCGCTGACTTCCGATTCGGTGCCGATGCGCTTGAGCGGAACATGCTCGCGCAAGGTCGGGATCACCGCCTTGAATGCGCCTTCGTAGGTGTCCATGCCGCTGGAGGCAATCCAGCCCGGCGCCACGGCGTTGACCCTAACCCCCGCGTAACCCCATTCAAAGGCGGCGGTCTTGGTGAAGTTGTCCATGCCCGAACGTGCCGCACCGGAGTGGCCCATGCCGGGCATGCCGCCCCACATGTCGGCGAGCATGTTGACGATGGATCCGCCGTGCTTGCTCATGCTCTGGTTGAACACTTCCCGGGCCATCAGGAAACCGCCCACCAGGTTGGTGCGCAACACGGTTTCAAAGCCCTTCTGGTTGATCGACGCGAGCGGCGAGGGGTACTGGCCGCCGGCGTTGTTCACCAGGCCATGAATCGGGCCGTACTCCTGCAGGACCTGGCCGACCAGCGCCTTGACCGCTTCTTCATCACGAATATCGCAGGCCTGCCAGCTGGCGCGACCGCCGTCCTCACTGACCTCCGCCGCGACCGTTTGCAGTTTTTCCGGCTTGCGCCCCACCAGGATCACATGGGCGCCGAGGGCTGCCAGCTCGTGGGCGGTGCAACGGCCAATGCCACTGCCGCCGCCGGTAACGATGATGGTCTGCCCCTGGAACAGGTCGGCTTTGAAGATCGAGTCGAAGGCCACGGCGCGGGTCCTTTAAGTGAATTGATCGGCAATGTGCTGCGGCACGGCAATCGGGATTTCCAGCAGTTGCTGGGCGAAGGCCTTGCCTTGGGGATCGATGCGCAGGCTGGCAATCCCGCCGCCACCCAGGGCGTTTTCCAGCAGGAAGTTCAGGCTGTGGCTGCCGGGCAAATACCAGCGCTCGACGCGGCCGTGGATCGGGTCGAGCACGTGGCTCATCCAGTCGACGATCACTTCGGGCGTCAGCGCCTCGGCGATCCACGGCAGGTACTCGGGCTCGCGGGCGATCACCCCGATGTTGCTGTGGTTGCCCTTGTCGCCGGAGCGGGCCACGGCCAGCTTGACCAGCGGCACGTTGGCGTCGGCGCGGCCTTGGGGTTTGGGCGGGTCGATCAATGCGATCGAGGTGTTCAGCGGTTTGGCGACGGGCAATTCGCAGGCATGCCGTTCGCCAAGGAAGTCGACCTGCAATTGGCAGGCGCGTTTATCGATCAGGAATGAAAACAACCGAATCAGCGGGTACACCGTGGGTCGCCCGCCGACGATTCCGGTGAGCCCCGGCGCCATGCCGGTGGCCGCCTGGGCAATCTCCCGGGCGAACAGCACCAACGCCTGTTTGCTGGGGTGACGCACCGCCAGTTTCACCACCACTTCGCGGCAGTCCTGGCGTTGGGCATGGGGGCCGTAGGTGGCTTCGCTGCCCAGCAGTTCGATGTTGATGTCGGTGTAGGGCGCCCAGCCGCGCTGACTGAACAGCTCTGAGGTCTTGTTGATGATCGCCTGGCTGACCCGTTCGGCCTTGGCCACCGCGTCGATCCCGGCGATCAGGCAACTGGCGGTGCAGCGAAAACCATCCGGGTAGGTGGCGCTGACCTTGTATTGGTCGGTGGGCGGCAGGCCTTTGGCGCCGTGCAGGTGCACGCGGTTTTTGCCTTGTTGCCGTAGCTTGACCTGGCTGAAGTCGCAGATCACGTCGGGCAACAGGTAGGCGCGCGGGTCGCCGATTTCATACAGCAGTTGCTCGGCGACGCTCAGTTCGCTGATCAGTCCGCCGGTGCCCTCGACCTTGCTGACGGTGAACTGGCCGTCGGCACTGACCTCCACAATCGGGAAACCGATGTGTTCGTAGTCCGGTACCTCCCGCCAATCGGTGAAGTTGCCGCCGGTGCACTGCGCGCCGCATTCGATGATATGCCCGGCCAATGCCGCCTGGGCCAGGCGGTCGTAGTCCTGCCAGGACCAGTCGAATTCATGCACCAGCGCTGCGCTGACCACTGCGCTGTCGACCACACGGCCGGTGATGACGATATCGGCGCCCAGCTTCAACGCCTGCACGATACCGGGCGCGCCGAGGTAGGCGTTGGTGGATACGCACATCGGCGGCAAGGGCGCGCCGCTGAACATGTCGGTGACGCCGTGCAGTTGCTTGAACTGCGGTTGCAGGTCATCCCCCAGCAGTACGGCGATCTTCAACGGGATTCGGGCCTGGTCGCAGGCCGCCTGCAGCGCGGCGGCGCAGGCCTGGGGGTTGATCCCGCCGGCGTTGCTGATCACGCGGATGCCCTGGCGCTGGATATCCGCCAGCAGCGGCGTCAGCACCTCGACGAAATCCGTGGCATAGCCGGCCTGGGGATCTTTCATTCGCGCTCCGGCGAGGATCGACAGGGTGACTTCCGCCAGGTAGTCGAACACCAGGTAATCCAGCGTGCCGCCGTGCACCAACTGCGCAGCGGCGGTGCAGGTGTCGCCCCAGAAGGCGCTGGCGCAGCCGATGCGTACCGTCTTGTTCATGGGGCGTCCTTCCTCTGGTTTGCTGGCATCCACACTACCAAGCAAGCGCTTGGTTTGTAAACTCTGGTCATAACTTTGCCCCAAGCGCTTGCTTGGTTGGCTGCCACGGCCTAAATTGCCGCCCAAGACGTAACCAGAAGTTAAGGAGAGCAGCATGGATGAGCAAAAAGCCCTGCGGGTGATGCGCACCATGGTCGAAGCCGGCCAATTGACCGACCCCGACAGTGCCCGTGGCAAGCTGCTGCAAACCGCGGCCCACCTGTTTCGCAACAAGGGTTTTGAGCGCACCACCGTGCGTGACCTGGCCGGCGCGGTCGGGATCCAGTCCGGCAGCATCTTTCATCACTTCAAGAGCAAGGACGAAATCCTGCGGGCGGTGATGGAGGAAACCATCCACTACAACACCGCCCTGATGCGCGCTTCCCTGGCCGAGGCGAGCAACGTGCGCGAGCGGGTGCTGGCGCTGATTCGTTGCGAATTGCAGTCGATCATGGGCGGCAGTGGCGAGGCCATGGCGGTGCTGGTGTATGAATGGCGTTCCCTGTCGGCCGAGGGCCAGGCCCAGGTGCTGGCCTTGCGCGATATCTACGAAGAGATCTGGTTGCAGGTGTTGGGGGAGGCGAAAAACGCCGGTTACATCAAGGGCGATGTGTTTATCACGCGGCGTTTCCTGACGGGCGCCTTGTCCTGGACCACCACCTGGTTTCGCGCCCAGGGCAGCATGACCCTCGAGCAACTGGCCGACGAAGCCTTGCTGATGGTGTTGAAAGCTGACTAGCCCTTTCGCGCAAGCTATTAATTGTGTGGCAGAAAGTTGTCTCGATAGACAAAAACGCCTAGCTTAGCGGGATCAAAGTTTTCGACGGTGTGTGCCTTGATGTTTTCGCCTTGGCGATTGGCTGCAGGACTCTCAATATGGGCACTTGGCGCACTGTGGCTGATGCCTGCCTCGGCCGCCCAACTGGTGAGGGTCGGTGCTGCGCATTTCCCGCCATACACCGTGCGCCCGGAGCAGGGTGCCGACACCGGGTTGCTGCCGCAACTGGTGGAAGCCTTGAACGCCCTGCAAACCGACTACCAGTTTGTGCTGGTACCCACCTCGATTCCCCGGCGTTTTCGCGACTTCCAGCAAGGTCGGGTGGACATGGCGATCTTCGAAAACCCCAAGTGGGGCTGGCAGGATATTGCCCACACCGATGTCGACATGGGCCTGGAGGATGCGGAAATCTTCGTGGCCCAGCAGGAGCCCGGTCGCGACCAATCGTATTTCGCCGACCTGACCGGCAAGCGCCTGGCGGTGTTCAGCGGTTATCACTACGCGTTCGCCAACTTCAACCCCGACCCCAAGTACATGGCGGAGCACTTCAACGCCACCTTGACCTATTCCCACGACAGCAACCTGCTGATGGTCGCCCGGGGCCGGGCCGACATTGCCCTGGTGACACGTTCCTACCTCAGCGATTTCCTGGTGCGCAATGCCGATACGGCGGGGCAGTTCCTGGTGTCCGAGCGGATCGACCAGGTGTACCACCACTATGCGTTGCTGCGGCCCAAGGCGCCGATCACGGGGCCGGCGTTCGCCGGGCTGCTCAAGCAGCTGAGGGACAACGGCCAGTTGCTGAAGATCTTCGAGCCTTACCGCATCGATGTAATGCCGGTACCGTGATCGTCTAAATTTTTGCCCTCGGCTCACGTCACTTGTTGAACTGTCGACGATTCGTGAGCCCATCCCATGTCCAATCTGAATGACCTGTCTGTGCTGCCCTTGCCGGCGGGACCCGCCCTGAATGCTGATGAAACTGATAGCCGCCTGAGCCTCACCCTTGAGGGCCAGCCGCTGATTCGCCTGCGCCTTGAGCGGGGTGATGAGGTGCAGGTGCATTTGCAGGAGCCCGCCAGTGTGCCGGCTGCCCGTGCCTTGTGGGCGGCGTGTTATTGGCTGTTTGCCAGGGAGCCCGGGCGCCAGCGACTGGTCTGGTGTCTTGAGCATGCGCCGGAAGATGCCTTGCGCAGTGGGTTGCTGGTGGCGACCGGGGTTGCCGGGCAGTTTCATTGCGAGCGCACGTTGTTCTGGCAGTTGCCGCAACCGTGGCTGGGGCAATCTCTCACGGGGACTTATCCGCAGCAGATGATCATCAGCGGTGGCAAGCGTCATCCTGCCCGTGCGCCGAAGCCGCGGGGCGAGGTGTATCGGCGGTTTGATGCGCGGTTGGGGGCGTGGATTTCACTGCGTACGGTGGAGATTGATGTTGATCTGGCGCGCTTCAATCGTTGGCAGAACAGTGCGCGGGTGGCGAATTTCTGGCAGGAAACTGGCAGCCTGGAACAGCATCGGGAGTATCTGGACAAGCTGGAAGCGGATCCCCATGCGTTGACGTTGATTGGCTGTTTCGATGATGAGCCGTTTGCTTATTTCGAGGCGTATTGGGCGAAGGAGGATCGGATTGCGCCGTTTTATGATGCGGCGGATTACGATCGCGGGATTCATATGCTGGTGGGCGAAGAGCACCACCGTGGTCCGCACAAGGTAGCGAGCTGGTTGTCGGCGCTGGTGCATTACTTGTTTCTCGATGATCCGCGTACGCAGCGTGTGGTGGCTGAGCCTCGGGCGGATAACGGGAAGATGATTGGGCATATGCAGAATCAGTGTTTCCACTGTGAGAAGGAGTTTGATTTTCCTCATAAGCGGGCGGCGTTGATGATTCTGGGGCGGGAGCGGTTTTTTGAGCGGTGTGGGTTGGTTTGACTGAGCAAAAAATCTGAGTGCACGAAGATCAAATGTGGGAGCGGGCTTGCTCGCGAAAGCGCAGTGTCAGTCAATGCATGTGTGACTGATCCACCGGTTTCGCGAGCAAGCCCGCTCCCACATGGGATGTGTGGCGCGTCAGGCCCGCCGCGCAAACGTGTCGCTATGGGTCCCGGAAACCTTCCGGCAATGCACCAGCGCATCGCGAATCATAAAATTCACCAACGTCGGTGAAACCCCCAGTTCCTTGGCAATATCCTTCTGCGGCACCCCGTGCAGCCGGTACATCTCAAACGCATAACGCGTGCGCTGAGGCAACTCGGTCAAGGCGTCGGCAATGTTCTCCAGCGTCGAAAAGTTGATGTGCGAGGTCTCAGGTGAAGCGCCGTGAATAACCACATTCAAGCCTTCCTCTTCCGTGCCGGAATATTTCAGCTCCAGCGCCTGCTTGCGGTAGTGATCAATAGCCAGGTTGCGCACGATCTGGAACAGGTAACTGAGCTGCGCCTTGAACGATGACGTGATGGTGGGGGCCGACTGCAACCGGAAGTAGGCGTCTTGCACCACGTCTTCGGCGCGGGATCGGCAGCCGGTAATACGCGCTGCGATCTTGACCAGGATCAGTCGATTGTCGACGAAGGCCTGGAGTAGGGGTGAGTCGCACCTGCCTGTGGATACTTGTTCCGTCATGGAAATCACCTTGTTGCAAGAGAAGGTTGGGGGAGGGCGTCCTTGCTGAGGCCTCCTACACATCGGGCAACAAATTATGCTTAATGATAATGATTGTCAAATGAGAAGACGAACTAATCTTATGCCTTATCGAGAGGTGTGAACGGCGTCTCGTTGACTAATTATTTCCCGGTGCCATCCGTTCTCATGGGTGAAAGGCCAGTTAACAAACCGGCCAAGGATCAGCGCCTGGAGGAGGACAAAATGGGTTTTTATCGTGTGAGCGGGAGTGGTCTGAAATGAACACGCCGGCTCGATTACGCCTGTTTTGCCTGCCTTACTCCGGCGCCAGCGCCATGGTCTACAGCCGCTGGCGGCGGGCGCTGCCGGAGTGGTTGCAGGTGCGGCCGCTGGAGTTGCCGGGGCGCGGCATGCGCATGGACGAGCCGTTGCAGCGCGATATCAAAAAACTGGCCGGGCAACTGGCTGATGAGATCCGCGCCGAGCTGGACGGCCCCTACGCCTTGTTCGGCCACAGCCTCGGCGGCCTGCTGGCCTTCGAGCTGGCCCATGCCCTGCGCGAACGGGGTGCGCCGCCGCCATTGGCGCTGTTTGCCTCGGGTACCGCCGGCCCGGCCTGTCGCGATGTCAGCGAATACGCCATCGAGAAAAACGACGAACAACTGATCGCCCGCCTGCGGGAACTCAAGGGCACGGGCGAAGACGTGCTGGCCAACGCCGAACTGATGCAGTTGATGCTGCCGATCCTGCGGGCCGACTTCCTGCTGTGCGGCAGTTTCGAATACGGCGAGCGTGAGCCGCTGAGCCTGCCCATCCATGTATTCGGCGGCAAGCAGGACACGGTGCGCGCCGATCAACTGCTGGACTGGCAGCAAGACACCGCCAGCGGTTTCTCCCTCGACATGTTCGACGGTCACCACTTCTTCCTGGTGCAGCACGAGAGTTCCGTACTGCGCTGTGTGCGGCGTTACGCCGACGAACACCTGGCCCGCTGGCGCAACGACGCCGCGCGGCAGATGGCCCGGGCGACCGGCTGAACAAGCCCCCGGCCACACATTCCCCGATTTCCCAGTAAGCCGATTTCAGGCAGGAACCCCATGATGGACGCCTTCGAACTTCCCCGCACCCTGGTTCAGTCCCTTCAACGCCGCGCCGCGCAAACCCCGGATCGACTGGCGTTGCGCTTCCTTGCCGAGACGGCCGAACAGAGCGTTGTCCTCAGTTACCGCGACCTCGACCTGCGCGCCCGCACCATTGCCGCCGCCTTGCAGGCCGACGCCGGGCTGGGCGATCGTGCGGTGCTGCTGTTCCCCAGCGGGCCGGATTACGTCGCGGCGTTCTTTGGTTGCCTGTACGCCGGGGTCATCGCGGTGCCGGCCTATCCGCCGGAGTCCGCCCGCCGCCATCATCAGGAGCGGCTGCTGTCGATCATTGCAGACGCCGAGCCGCGGTTGCTGCTGACCACGTCCAGCCTCGGTGATTCGCTGGCGCAACTCGAAGGCGCGCCGCAGTTGCTGTGCGTCGACAGCCTCAATGCCGAAATCGCGAGCCATTGGGTTGCGCCCAACTTGCAAGACGATGACATCGCCTTCCTGCAGTACACCTCCGGCTCCACTGCGTTGCCCAAGGGCGTGCAAGTGACCCACGGCAACCTGGTGGCCAACGAATTGCTGATCCGTCGCGGCTTCGGCATCGACCTGAACCCCGACGACGTGATCGTCAGCTGGCTGCCGCTGTACCACGACATGGGCCTGATCGGCGGCCTGCTGCAACCGATCTTCAGCGGTGTGCCGTGCGTATTGATGTCGCCGGCGTATTTCCTCGGTCGGCCGTTGCGCTGGCTCGAAGCGATCAGCGAATACGGCGGCACCATCAGCGGCGGGCCGGACTTCGCCTATCGCTTGTGCAGCGAGCGAGTCAGCGAATCGGCATTGGATCGCCTGGACCTGAGCAAATGGCGCGTGGCGTATTCCGGCTCCGAGCCGATCCGCCTCGACACCCTCGAGCGCTTCGCCGAGAAGTTCGCCGCCTGCGGTTTTACCCCGAACAATTTCTTCGCCTCCTACGGCTTGGCGGAGGCCACCTTGTTCGTTGCCGGCGGCACCCGTGGCCAGGGCATCCCGGCCCTGCGCCTGGACGAACAGGCTCTGGCCGCCAACCGCGCCGAGCCCGGGCAGGGCGCGGCGATCATGAGTTGCGGCACCAGCCAGCCCGAGCACGCGGTGCTGATTGCCGACCCCGCCACCCTGGCGACGCTCCCCGACAATGCCGTCGGTGAAATCTGGGCCACCGGCCCGAGCATCGCCCACGGCTACTGGCGCAACCCTGAAGCCACCGCCAAGACTTTCGTCCAGCACGAAGGCCGTACCTGGCTGCGGACCGGCGACCTCGGGTTTATCCGCGAAGGTGAAGTGTTCATCACCGGCCGGCTGAAAGACCTGCTGATCGTGCGGGGCCACAACCTGTATCCCCAGGACATCGAGCAAGCCATCGAGCGCGAAGTGGAAGTGGTGCGCAAGGGCCGGGTCGCCGCGTTCGCGGTGAATGACCAGGGCCTGGAAGGCATTGGCATCGCCGCCGAAATCAGCCGCAGCGTGCAGAAAATCCTGCCGCCGGAAGCACTGATCAAGGCGATTCGCCAGGCGGTGGCCGAAGCCTGCCAGGAAGCGCCGAGCGTGGTGGTGTTGCTCAACCCCGGTGGCTTGCCGAAAACATCCAGCGGCAAGGTGCAGCGTTCGGCCTGTCGCACGCGGTTGGCGGATGGCAGCCTCGACAGTTATGCGCAGTTCCCCGGCGTGCAAGCGCCGGCGGGTGATGCGGTGCTGGCGTCCGAGCTGCAAAGCCGGATTGCCGCGATCTGGTGCGAGCAATTGCAGGTGACGCAGGTCGCCGCCGACGATCACTTCTTCCTGCTGGGGGGCAACTCCATCAGCGCCACCCAGGTCGTCGCCCGGCTGCGGGAAACCCTTGGCCTGGAACTGAACCTGCGCCTGTTGTTCGAAGCGCCCACCCTGGCTGCCTTCGCCACCAGCGTCGGGCAATTGCAGCAGGACGGCGGCGTGGCCCAAGGCGCAATCCATGGGTTGTCGCGCCAGGAAGACCTGCCGCAATCCCTCGCGCAAAACCGCTTGTGGATCACCTGGCAACTCGACCCGCACAGCAGCGCCTACACCATTCCCGGCGCCTTGCGGTTGCGCGGCGAGCTGGATGAAGACGCGGTGCGCTCAAGCTTCCAGCAATTGATCCAGCGCCACGAAGCCCTGCGCACGCGCTTCTTCGAGCGCGATGGCCAAGCCTTCCAGCGGGTCGACGCCAAGGCTGATTTCGACCTGCAAGTCATCGACCTCAGCGATTTGCCTGCCGCTGAGCGGGAAGCCCGCGCCAAGCAGATTCGTGAAGACGAAGCCCGCACCCAGTTCGACCTGGAGAAAGGCCCGCTGCTATGGGTAACGCTGGTACGCCTGGATGACGAAGACCACCAACTGCTGGTGACGATGCACCACATCATCGCGGACGGCTGGTCGCTGAACGTGTTGATCGACGAATTCTCGCGACTGTACGCCGCTGCGTCCCAGGGCCAACCCCTGGAACTGCCAGCGCTGGCCCTGCAATACGCCGACTACGGAAGTTGGCAGCGCCAGTGGCTGGCCGAAGGCGAGGGCCAGCGGCAACTGGCTTACTGGAAACAACAACTGGGCGACGAGCACCCAACCCTGAGCCTGGCCACCGATCACCCGCGTTCGGCGCAGCACCTGCGCAGTGCCTCGCGTCACAGTGTGCGTGTGAGCGCGAGCCTCGGCGAAGCCATTCGCAAGACTGCCCAAAGCCACGAATCCACGCCGTTCATGCTGTTGCTCGCGGCGTTCCAGAGCCTGCTCTATCGCTACAGCGGCCAGCGCGATATCCGCATCGGCGTGCCCAACGCCAACCGTCCGCGCCAGGAAACCCAAGGCCTGATCGGGTTCTTTATCAACACCCTCGTACTGCGCGCCGAACTGGATGCGCGCCTGCCCTTCGCCGAGTTGCTGACGGCAACCCGCACCGCAGCGCTGGGTGCCCAGGCCCATCAGGACCTGCCTTTCGAACAACTGCTGGAAGCCTTCCCCCAAGCTCGGGAACAAGGCCTGTTCCAGGTGATGTTCAACCATCAGCAACGCGACCTCGGCGCCTTGCGCCGCCTGCCGGGCCTGCTTGCCGACGAGCTGGCATGGCACAGCCGCGAAGCCAAGTTCGACCTGCAACTGCACACTGAAGAAGACCGCAACGGGCGCCTGAGCCTGTCCTTCGACTACGCCGATGAGCTGTTCGACGCCGCCACCATCGAGCGCCTGGCCGGGCACTTCATCAACCTGCTGCAAGCCATTTGCGAGCAACCACAACAGGCCATCGGCGACCTGAAGCTGTTGCACGTCGACGAGCAGCGCCAACAACAGCAGTGGAGCGCTGCGCCGTGCACACCGGCGCAGCGCTGGCTGCCGGAACAACTCAACCAACACGTCTCGGAACGCACCGCACTGGTGTGGCAGGACGGCAGCCTGACCTTCGCGCAATTGCACACCCAGGCCAACCGCCTGGCCCATTACCTGCGGGACAAGGGCGTGGGCCCGGACGTGTGCGTGGCCATCGCCGCCGAGCGTTCGCCGCAACTGCTGATCGGCCTGCTGGCAATCATCAAGGCCGGCGGCGCCTATGTGCCGCTGGACCCGGATTATCCGGCCGAACGCCTGGGCTACATGCTCAAGGACAGCGGCGTGCAACTGCTGCTGACCCAAACTTCACTGCTGGAACAACTGCCCACGGCGCAAGGCGTGTGCGTCATCGCCATGGACAGCCTCAAGCTCGACAGTTGGCCGACCCATGCGCCGGGTTTGCACCTCAATGGCGACAACCTCGCCTATGTGATCTACACCTCCGGCTCCACCGGCCAGCCCAAGGGCGTGGGCAACACCCATGCCGCGCTGGCCGAGCGCTTGCAGTGGATGCAAGCCACCTACCAATTGGATGAAACTGATGTGCTGATGCAAAAGGCGCCCATCAGTTTCGACGTGTCGGTGTGGGAGTGTTTCTGGCCGCTGATCACCGGTTGCCGCCTGGTGCTGGCCGGCCCCGGCGAGCATCGCGATCCCCATCGCATCGCGCAGTTGGTGCAGGAGCACGGCGTGACCACGCTGCACTTTGTGCCGCCGCTGTTGCAGCTGTTTGTCGACGAACCGTTGGCTGCCGAATGCACCAGCCTGCGTCGCCTGTTCTCCGGCGGTGAAGCGCTGCCCGCCGAGTTGCGCAACCGGGTGCTGGCGCAGTTGCCGGCGGTGCAGTTGCACAATCGGTATGGCCCCACCGAAACCGCGATCAACGTGACGCACTGGCATTGCCAGGCCGAGGACGGCGAGCGTTCGCCGATTGGCCGGCCGCTGGGCAATGTGATTTGCCGGGTGCTGGATGATCAGTTCGAGCCGCTGCCGGCGGGTGTGCCGGGTGAGTTGTGCATCGGCGGCATCGGCCTGGCCCGGGGTTACCTCGGGCGTGCGGGGCTGACCGCCGAACGCTTTGTCGCCGACCCGTTGGGTGAGGCGGGCGCACGCCTGTATCGCACCGGTGACCGCGTGCGCTGGAGCACCGATGGGGTACTGGAATACCTCGGGCGCCTGGATCAGCAGGTCAAACTGCGTGGCTTCCGTGTCGAGCCTGAAGAAATCGAAGCCCGCCTGCTGGCTCTCGACGGCATCGCCCAAGCGGTGGTGCTGGTGCGGGAAACCGCAGCCGGTGCGCAGTTGATCGGTTACTACACCGCCAGCGAACCGTTGGATGAACAGGACGTAAAAACCGCCCTGGCCGCCGAGCTGCCGGAGTACATGGTCCCGGCGCAATTGATGCGCCTGGACGCGATGCCCCTGAGCCCAAGCGGCAAACTGGATCGCCGCGCCTTGCCGGAACCGGTGTGGCAGGTACGTGAACACGTCGAACCTGAAACAGCGCTGGAGCAGCAAATCGCCGCGATCTGGCGTGAAGTCCTGGCGCTGCCACGCATCGGCCTGCGGGACGACTTCTTCGCCCTTGGTGGCCATTCGTTGCTGGCGACGCAAATCATCTCCCGCACCCGCCAGGCCTGTGACGTCGAACTGCCGTTGCGCACGCTGTTCGACGCCAGCGAGCTGGGGGCTTTCGCCGAGCAGGTCCGGCTGATCCAGGCCGCCGGGCAACGTAACCAACAGCTGGCCATCGGCAAGGTCGACCGCAGCCAGCCGGTGCCACTGTCCTATTCCCAGCAGCGCATGTGGTTCCTCTGGCAGATGGAGCCCGACAGCCCGGCGTATAACGTCGGCGGCATGGCGCGCTTTCGCGGGGTGCTGGACGTGGGCCGTTTCGAGGCGGCGTTGCAGGCCTTGATCATGCGTCATGAAACCCTGCGCACGACTTTCCCGAGCATCAATGGCGTGGCGCAGCAGAAGGTTGCGGCGCAAACCGGCGTGCGCATGGATTGGCAGGATTTCTCGGCGTTCAGTGAGGCCGAGCGGCAACGGCGTGTGCAGCAACTGGCCGATCATGAAGCCCACACGCCGTTCAATCTGGAGACCGGTCCACTGCTGCGCGCCTGCCTGGTCAAGGCCGGCGAGCAGGAACATTACCTGGTGCTGACCCTGCACCATATCGTCACCGAAGGCTGGGCCATGGACATCTTTGCCCGTGAACTCAGCGCGCTGTACGAAGCGTTCATCGACGACCGCGAATCGCCACTGGCGCCACTGCCGGTGCAGTACCTCGACTACAGCGTGTGGCAGCGCCAGTGGCTGGAGTCCGGCGAACGCCAGCGCCAACTGGATTACTGGACCGCGCAACTGGGCACCGAACACCCGCTGCTGGAACTGCCGGGCGACCGGCCGCGTCCGCCGGTGCAAAGTCACCAGGGCGAGCTGTACCGTTTTGACTTGAGCGATGACCTCGCCGCCCGCGTGCGTGCCTTCAACGCCGAACGCGGCCTGACCCTGTTCATGACCATGACCGCCACCCTCGCGGTATTGCTCTACCGCTACAGCGGCCAGACCGACCTGCGCATCGGTGCGCCGGTGGCCAACCGGATTCGCCCGGAAAGCGAAGGGCTGATTGGCGCATTTCTCAACACCCAGGTGCTGCGTTGCCAGCTCAACGGGCAGATGAGTGTCGGCGAACTGTTTGACCAGGTTCGCCACACCGTGATCGAAGGCCAGTCCCATCAGGACCTGCCGTTCGACCACCTGGTGGAAGCCCTGCAACCAACCCGCAGCGCGGCGTACAACCCGCTGTTCCAGGTGATGTGCAACGTGCAGCGCTGGGAATTCCAGCAGAGCCGGACCCTGGCCGGGATGACCGTCGAATACCTGGCCAACGACGCCCGCGCCACCAAGTTCGACCTCAACCTGGAAGTCACTGACCTCGATCATCGCCTGGGTTGCTGCCTGACCTACAGCACCGACCTGTTCGACGAGCCGCGTATTGCGCGCATGGCGGCGCATTGGCAAAACCTGCTGGAAGCCTTGCTTGCCGATCCGCAACAGCGCCTGAGTGAGTTGCCGTTGCTGGAGGCTGGCGAACAGCGCGCCCTGCAAGACAGCCTTGGCATTGAGGCTGGCGAGCATCGCCTCGACCAGTGCATCCATCACCTGTTCAGCGAGCAGGCCCTGGCCCGTGCCGATGCACCGGCGTTGACCTTTGCCGGGCAGACCCTGAGCTACAGCGAACTCGACAGCCGCGCCAATCGCCTGGCCTGGATGCTCCGCGAGCGCGGCGTGGGCCCGCAGGTGCGGGTCGGCCTGGCGTTGCCGCGTTCGCTGGAAATGGTCGTCGGCCTGCTGGCAATCCTCAAGGCCGGCGGCGCCTATGTGCCGCTGGACCCGGAATACCCGCTGGACCGCCTGCACTACATGATCGAAGACAGTGGCATCGGCCTGTTGCTCAGCGATGCCGCGATGTTCGACGCATTGGGCGAACTGCCTGAGAGTGTCGGCCGCTGGTGCCTGGAAGAGGACCTGCTGACCCTGGCGGACTACCCGGCAAGCGAGTTGCCTTTCATCAGCCTGCCGCAACATCAGGCCTACTTGATCTACACCTCCGGTTCCACCGGCAAGCCCAAGGGCGTGGTGGTGTCCCACGGTGAAATCGCCATGCATTGCCAGGCGGTGATCGAACGCTTCGGCATGCGCCCGGATGACTGCGAGCTGCACTTCTATTCCATCAACTTTGACGCTGCCACCGAGCGTCTGCTGGTGCCGTTGCTCAGTGGTGCCCAGGTGGTGTTGCGGGCCCAGGGCCAGTGGGACGCGGAAGAAATCTGCGGGCTGATTCGTCGGCACCGCATCAATATCCTGGGCTTCACCCCAAGCTATGGCAGCCAGTTGGCCCAATGGCTGGCCACGCAAGACCAGACCCTGGCGGTGCGCATGTGCATCACCGGCGGTGAGGCCCTGACCGGCGAACACTTGCAGCGCATTCGCGCGGCATTCAAGCCGGCGCTGTTTTTCAACGCCTATGGCCCGACTGAAACCGTGGTGATGCCGTTGGCCAGCCTGGCCCCGGAAGCCCTGGAAGAGGGCGCCGGCAGCGTGCCGATCGGCAGCATCATCGGCGCGCGTGTGGCCTACATTCTGGATGCGGATCTGGCGCTGGTGCCGCAAGGCGCGACGGGTGAGTTGTACGTCGGCGGTGCCGGCCTGGCCCAGGGGTATCACCAGCGTCCGGGGATGACGGCGGAGCGCTTTGTCGCGGATCCGTTTGCCACGAACGGCGGTCGCCTGTATCGCACCGGCGACCTGGTGCGCCAGCGTGCCGATGGCCTGGTGGAATACCTCGGTCGTATCGACCATCAAGTGAAGATTCGCGGGTTCCGCATCGAGCTGGGGGAAATTGAAACCCGCCTGCTGGAACACCAGGCGGTGCGTGAAGCGGTGGTGTTGGCGCTGGACTCACCGAGCGGCAAACAGTTGGTGGCCTACCTGGTCAGCGACGAAGAACACGGTGCACTGCGTGAATCCCTCAAGGCGCATTTGAAAGCGCAGTTGCCGGACTACATGGTGCCCGCGCACCTGATCGTCCTCGACAGCATGCCGCTGACCGCCAACGGCAAACTCGACCGCCGCGCCTTGCCGCAGCCGGACCCCGAGGCGAATCGTCAACAGTACGTGGCGCCGCGCAACGAGCTGGAGCAAACCCTGGCGGCCATCTGGTGCGCGGTACTGAACGTGCAACAGGTAGGCCTTGATGACAACTTCTTCGAGTTGGGCGGTGACTCGATCCTGTCGATCCAGGTGGTCAGCCGGGCCCGGCAGGCGGGGATTCATTTCAGCCCGCGTGATTTGTTCCAGCACCAGACCGTGCAAACCCTGGCCGCCGTGGCGACCCGCAGCGAGCAGGTCAGCGCCGAACAAGGCGTGTTGACCGGCGCGTCCGGGCTGACGCCGATCCAGCACTGGTTCTTCGACACCGACATCCCGGAGCGCCAACACTGGAACCAGGCATTGCTGCTGGAGCCGGTTCAGGCCCTGGAACCTCATCGCCTGGAGCAAGCGTTGCTGGCGGTGCTGGAACATCACGACGCCCTGCGCCTGAGCTTCACCCAGCGCGACGCCCAATGGCACGCCGAACACTTGGCGGTGCCGGAAGGCGGCCTGCTGTTGCAGGCTCAGGTGGCGGACATGGAGCAGTGCGGCGCGCTGTTCACCGACACCCAGCGCAGCCTCAACCTCGCCCATGGCCCGTTGTTGCGCGCGCTGCTGGTGGACGGCCCGCAAGGCCAGCGCCGGCTGCTGATCGCGATCCATCACCTGGTGGTGGACGGCGTTTCCTGGCGGGTATTGCTGGAAGATTTGCAGACCGTGTATCGCCAGTTGAGCGACGGCCAGCCGGTCAACCTGCCGGCCAAGACCAGCGCCTTGCGCGACTGGGCGGCGCGGTTGCAGGCGTATGCCGGCAGCGAATCCCTGCGTGAGGAGCTGCACGTGTGGCAGCAACAGTTGGCCGGCCCTGCCGTTGAGTTGCCGGTGGATCGCCCACAGGGTTCGCTGCGCAATCGCGACGCCGATACCGTCAGCGTGCGCCTGGATGCCGAGCGCACCCGCCAGTTGTTGCAGCAGGCGCCAAGTGCCTACCGCACCCAGGTCAACGATTTGCTGCTGACGGCCCTGGCCCGTGTGCTGTGCCGTTGGAGTGGCCATGAATCCGCATTGATCCAGCTGGAAGGCCACGGCCGCGAACCGCTATTCGACGAGATCGACCTGACCCGCAGCGTCGGCTGGTTCACCAGCGCCTACCCGCTGCGCCTGACCCCGCTGCATATCGAAGAGGCCGCCGGGCAGGGCGCCTCGATCAAGGCGATCAAGGAGCAACTGCGCGGCGTGCCCCACAAAGGGTTGGGTTATGGCGTGCTGCGCTACCTGGCCGACGACCTGTGCCGCCAGACCATGGCCGCGTTGCCGAGCGCCAGTATCACCTTCAACTACCTCGGCCAGTTCGACCAGAGCTTTGGCGCCGACGCACTGTTCCACCCGCTGGACGAGTCCGCCGGGATCGCCCACGACCCGGACGCGCCGTTGCCCAACGCGCTGAGTGTCGACAGCCAGGTGTACGGCGGTGAGCTGGTGCTGCGCTGGACCTTCAGCCGCGAGCGTCACCACAGCCAGACCATCGCTGAACTGGCGGACGCTTACCTGGCGGAACTGCAAAGCCTGATCGAACATTGCCTCAAGGCAGACGCGGACGGCCTTACGCCGTCGGACTTCCCGCTGGCGCACCTGACCCAGGGGCAACTCGATGCGCTGCCGGTGCCGGCCAATGCGATCGAAGACGTGTACCCGCTGACCCCGATGCAGGAAGGCTTGCTGCTGCACACCCTGCTGGAACCGGGCACCGGCCTCTACTACATGCAGGACCGCTACCGCATCAACAGCGCCCTGGACCCCGAGCGTTTCGCCCAGGCCTGGCAGGCGGTGATCGCCCGTCATGAAGCCTTGCGCGCCTCGTTCTGCTGGAACGTCGGCGAAGACATGTTGCAGGTTATCCACAAGCCCGGCAGCACGCCGATCGAGTACCTCGACTGGAGCCAGGAGCCGGAAAGCGAGCAGGAACCGCGCCTGCAAGCGTTGCTGAAAAGCGAGCGTGAAGCCGGTTTCGATCTGCTTAACCAGGCGCCCTTCCACCTGCGGCTGATCCGCGTAGGCGAAGCCCGCTACTGGTTCATGATGAGCAACCACCACATCCTGATCGATGCGTGGTGCCGCTCGCTGCTGATGAACGATTTCTTCGACATCTACATGGCCCTCGGCGAAGGTCGCGAAGCGCAACTGGCGACGCCACCGCGTTACCGCGATTACATCGCCTGGCTGCAACGCCAGAACCTCGCCGAGGCGCGCCAGTGGTGGCAGCAGAACCTGCAAGGGTTCGAACGCACCACACCGATTCCGAGCGACCGGCCGTTCCTGCGCGAGCATGCCGGCCACAGCGGCGGCATGGTGGTAGGCGACTGCTACACCCGCCTGGATGTGCGCGACGGCGCGCAATTGCGCGAGCTGGCCCAGGCTCATCAATTGACGGTGAACACCTTCGCCCAGGCGGCATGGGCCCTGGTGCTGCGGCGCTTGAGTGGCGATCGCGACGTGCTGTTCGGCGTCACCGTGGCAGGGCGCCCGGTAGAAATGCCCGAGATGCAGCGCACTGTCGGGCTGTTTATCAACAGTATCGCCTTGCGGGTCAAGCTGCCGGAGGACGATCAGCAGTGCAGCGTGCGCCAATGGTTGAGCGGCCTGCTCGACAGCAATATGCAACTGCGCGAGTACGAGTACCTGCCGCTGGTGACCATCCAGGAGCACAGCGAACTGCCGAAAGGCCAGCCGCTGTTCGACAGCCTGTTCGTGTTCGAGAACGCCCCGGTGGAAGTCTCGGTACTGGACCGTGCGCAAAGCCTGAATGCCACCTCGGATTCCGGTCGCACCCACACCAACTTCCCGCTGACGGCCGTGTGCTACCCGGGCGATGACCTGGGCTTGCACCTGTCCTACGACCAGCGTTATTTCGATGAAACCACCGTGCAAGGCATGCTCGCTGAATTCAAGCGGCTGCTGCTGGCGCTGGTGCAGGGCTTCCATGGCGACATGGCCGACTTGCCGCTGATTGGCGAGCAGGAGCGTGAGTTCCTGGTGGACGGCTGCAACCAGAGCGAGCATGAATATCCGCTGGAGCGCAGTTACATCGAGCTGTTCGAAGCCCAGGTGGCACAGCATCCACAGCGGATTGCCGCCAGTTGCCTGGATCAGCAATGGACCTACTCTGAGCTGAACCGGCGCAGTAACCGCCTGGGTCATGCGCTGATTGCCGCGGGTGTCGGGCTGGACCAACCGGTGGCGTTGCTGGCTGAACGTAATCTGGATTTGCTGGGCATGATCATCGGCAGCTTCAAGGCTGGTGCGGGTTACTTGCCGCTGGATCCGGGGCTGCCGACGCAGCGCCTGAGCCGGATCATCGACCTGAGCCGCACGCCATTGCTGGTGTGCACCGAGGCGTGCCTTGAGCAGGCGCAGGTGTTGCTGGAAGAGTTTGCCTGTTCCGGCCGGCCGAAATTGCTGGTGTGGGAGGAGATGGCTGGCTCGCAGGAAAACCCCGGTATCTACAGTGCGCCGGACAACCTTGCCTACGTGATCTACACCTCGGGCTCCACTGGCCTGCCCAAGGGCGTGATGGTCGAACAGCGCGGCATGCTCAATAACCAGTTGAGCAAGGTGCCGTATCTGCAACTGACTGAGCACGATGTGATCGCCCAGACCGCCTCGCAAAGTTTCGATATCTCGGTGTGGCAGTTCCTCGCGGCGCCGCTGTTCGGAGCGCGGGTGGACATTGTGCCGAATACCATTGCCCATGATCCGCAAGGCTTGCTCGCTCACGTCCAGGCCCAGGGCATTACCGTGCTGGAAAGCGTGCCGTCACTGATCCAGGGCATGCTCGCCCAGGACCGCATGAGCCTGGATGGCTTGCGCTGGATGCTGCCGACGGGTGAAGCGATGCCGCCGGAACTGGCGCACCAGTGGTTGCTGCGTTATCCGCAAATTGGCCTGGTCAACGCGTATGGCCCGGCGGAATGTTCTGACGACGTGGCGTTCTTCCGCGTCGACCTGGCGTCGACCCGTGGCACTTATCTGCCGATTGGTACGCCGACCGACAATAACCGGTTGTACCTGCTGGACGGTGCGCTGGAATTGGTGCCCCAAGGCGCGGTTGGCGAGTTGTGCGTGGCCGGGACGGGCGTGGGGCGTGGTTATGTCAGCGATCCGCTGCGCACGGCGCAAGCGTTTGTGCCGAATCCATTTGGTGCGGACCGGTTGTATCGAACAGGGGATTTGGCCCGCCGTCGCAGCGACGGTGTGTTGGAGTACGTCGGGCGCATCGACCATCAGGTGAAGATTCGCGGTTACCGGATCGAGCTGGGTGAAATCGAAGCGCGCCTGCATGAGCAGCCTGAAGTGCGGGATGCGGCGGTGGGCGTGCAGGAGGGCGTCAACGGCAAGCATCTGGTGGGCTACCTGGTGGCGGCGGATGCGCAGCTCAACCCGGGTGAGCGCCTCGATCGCATCAAGCAACGCCTGCGGGCCGAGCTGCCGGAATACATGGTGCCGTTGCATTGGTTGTGGCTCGACCGGTTGCCGCTGAACGCCAACGGCAAGCTGGACCGCAAGGCCTTGCCGGCACTGGAGATCGGCCAGTTGCACAGCCAGGATTATCTGGCGCCGCGCAATGAGCTGGAGCAGACGCTGGCCGGGATCTGGGCCGAGGTGCTCAAGGTCGAGCGCGTCGGCGTGCAGGACAACTTCTTCGAACTGGGCGGGCATTCGTTGCTGGCCACGCAGATAGCTTCACGGGTGCAGAAGACGCTGCAGCGGGATGTGCCGTTGCGGGCGATGTTCGAGTGCAGCACGGTGGAGGCGTTGGCGGGGTATATCGACGGGCTGGCGGCGAATGAGATCAGCGCCGAGAAGGTGGATCGGTTGAGTGATTTGATGGCGGAACTGGAGGGTTTTTAACTCGGATCGCAACGCGCCACTCGTCGGGTGGCGCGGTTTTTAAGGTTCGAACTGTGAATTCTGACAGTAGGCAAGGGGGGGCATTTCGGCGTGTGATGGGCAACACCATCACTCGTTGAAATGGAGTTCTATCATGCCCAAGTCATCACCGTTGACCCTTGACCTGCCCAAGCCACAGTTGGTCGAAGCCGAGGGAGAGCCCCGGGTTGACCCGCTCCAGTTGCTGGAGGGGGCTACTGTCCGGGTGTTCTACGAAGGGATGCTCAGCACCGACAGTATTGCGTTGCGCTGGGAGTCGACACCGGGGGGATACGCGCCGATTGCCTCCCTGGATGGCGTCGAAGCGGGCTCGGTCGAGTTCCACGTACCCCCGTATTACGTAGGGCTGCGCATTGATAACTTTGCGCTGTTTTCCTATGTCGTTACCCGCGATGGCGAGGAACATCCTTCCCCCGTTGCCGACGTGTTCATCAAGCTGCCGTCCAATTTGCCGCAACTGCAGATCTTTCAAGCCTCAGGCGGTGTTCTGGACCTGTCCTTGTTGTGCGGTGAAGACCCGGTTCTGCATGTCGACGCCTGGCCGTTCATCGACCCGGTTCAAGTGGCTCAGGTCTATATCGGGGGGATTTACCCTGATGGGTCCAAGGCCAGTCTCTACCCTTATGAAGATGCACCGGTAACAGATGAGGACGTGCGCCATGGCTGGACCCGAAAGTTGTCTCGTGCCGAGCTGGCCACGCTCAAGCATGACAGTGAGCTTTATATTGCGTTCTACGTTGAGTTTTTGCCGCGTGCGGATTCCAGTCCGGTGTATCGGCTGATTTCTGGTTTGGTGTTGACGTTGCTCATCGAGCCTCATTTGGATCTCGTAGCGCCCACGGTGGTGGAAGCCACGCAAATCACACCTGAAAATCTCGTATTGAATCCGGTCAATACCCAGGACGGTGCGACCATCCGGGTCAGCTATGAGCATATGTGCCCTTGCGACTGGGTTTGCGCCTTCTGGGAAGGGACTGCCGGGGCAGGTACTCCGGTACTCGAGTGCAAGCAGGCCGACAATCGGGACGTTGTTGATTTTAATGTGCCGGCGTCAGCCATCAGCGCCAATTTCAATAAGCAGGTGTCGGTCCGCTACACCGTCCGACGGGAAGGGCAAACCTGGTCGGCGCTGCCGCGACCGGTAAAAATCCTGAATATCTCCGGCCTGCCCAAGCCGCAGGTGGAACAGGCCACGGGCAGTACGCTGGACCTCAATACGTTCCAGGGGGACGCGCAACTGACGGTGGCGGCCTATGCCTACGGCGCCTTGGGGCAGCCCTGCTGGATGTGGGTAACCGGTGAGCGGGAAGATGGCGCGCCTTATCGCTTCGATGTGCTGGACGGCGAGCCGCTCTCCGAGCAATGGCTGCAGGAGGGCGTCAGTACGCTGCTGTCCCGGCGCGACCTGCAAAAACTGGCCGATTGCAGCCGCTTTGACGTGCATTTTGCGGTGAACTTCGATGGCCGGTCCGACAGGGCCAGCGCCGAGCCGTTTCCTGTGCTGCACCTGGATATTCATCAGGAAGACCTGGTCCTGAAACCCTTGACCATTCGGGAGGCCGTGGGCTCGCAGTTGACGGTATGGAATGGCCGTGATGGCGTGACGGCACGGGTGGAATATGACCACATCAGTGCTCATGACGAGATCAGCGTGTGTTGGACACAATCGGACGGTAGTTGCCTGCCGTTGCCACCCAAGCCGGGTAACACTGATCCGAAGTACGTTGACTTCACCGTTCCCCGCGAGGCTGTAATCGCTGGAAGCGGCAAAACAGTGCCCGTCAGTTACAGCGTCGCGAGCGCATGCAAGCACGTCACGTCAGCTGACCTGGAGCTACAGATCAGTGTCCCGCAGCGTTTGCCTGCGCCAGAGGTGCCGCAGGCCACTCAATTGCCCGGTGGCCAGGGGACACTGGACTTGCGCACCTTTACCGGGGATGCCGAGATTACGCTGCAAGCCTGGTGGTTCATCCTGGCGGGGCAAAGGGGCTGGCTGGAATGTACGGGAACCTTGCTCGACGGGTCGTCCCATACCCTCAAGCTGCTGGTCAATGAGCCGATCACGCAAGAGCAGGCAAACCATGGGTTGTCGCACGTTCTGCCTCGTGAGGAACTGGAAAAGTTTCGCCACAGGTCCGTATTGAACATCGTGTTCAAGGTTACGGCGGACGGCAGCTCCCATGTGAGCGAAGCAATTGTGTTCCCTGTGCTGATGTTGCTGTTGCGCAAGCAGTACAGAGACCTGACGGATTTCAACGATCAGACCTTGGGTTTATGGACCGTGGGGTCAGGCGCACCCGATGCCAGGGATATCAGCATTGAATATATGGGGACGGGACCTGACGGCAAGCCCGATTACGCAGTCAGGAATTTCACATACACCAATAACAGTTTCGGCCCGATCCTGCAGCGGCACTTCTTGGATTTGGAGAGCGGTTTTACTTACCGGTTTTCCGTACGGGTTCGACGGTACAGCGTTGCGTTCGCGACGCCCAAGTTATCGTTGCGCAAAGACTCCATTCAACAAACACCTGTGGAAGAGTTGGTTGATCTGAACTGGCACACACTGAGCTTCACGTTCACGCCAACAATCGTTCCCGTGCTGCTGGAAATCTATAGCCATGAAGGCGCCACGAACGGCAACGATTGGTACATGGATGATTTCCTGGTCGAGGGGATTTAATCCGCGCTGAAAAGACAATGCCCGCTTCGATGCGGGCATTGTCTTTACAGGCCAGGGCTGATTATTTCGGCCCGAGAATCTTCACCAGCTTATCCGGCGAAGGCGCCCCTTGCTGTTGCTGCAACCCACCCTTGTCATCCAGGTAGAAAATCGCCGGCGTCGCCGACAACTCCAGCTCGTCCATCAACTTCATGTTCGAATCAAGCTTGGCCTGGATATCCGCCGGGATCTTCTCCAGCGCCTGCAGCTTGCTGCCCTTACCGGCAGCCTCATGGGCTTCCAAGGCCTGTTGCGGGTCCTTGGCGGCAAACAGCGCGGCCGACTTGCCCGGGCTGTCTTCACGGATAATCCCCACCATGATGTGCCGCAACTGCACCTTGCCCGACTTCACCCAAGGCCGCGCCTGCTCCCAGAACATATTGCAGTACGGGCAGTTCGGGTCGCTGAACAGGTACACGATGCGCGGCGCGTCCTTGTTGCCGTCCTGGATCCAGTTGCTGTGTTCCATCTTGGCCCAGACTTCCTTGGCCATCGGCGCATACACCAGTTTCTCCAGCGGCGCGGTGCTCAGGTCATTGCCATCGGCGTCGTACA
Organism: Pseudomonas sp. F8002; assembly: GCF_013385495.1. Taxonomy (NCBI): domain Bacteria; kingdom Pseudomonadati; phylum Pseudomonadota; class Gammaproteobacteria; order Pseudomonadales; family Pseudomonadaceae; genus Pseudomonas; species Pseudomonas sp. F8002. The sequence continues at coordinate 27,184 of NZ_JACAPW010000034.1, forward strand.
GGTTGCCGGCAATCACGCTTTTGCCATCGGCAGTCAGGTACAGCGCCATGCCACGGTTCTGGTATTGCGCCGCGTAACCTGTGAGGCCGCTGGGCGCATCGAACTTGCCGATGATCCTGGCACCCTTGGCTTCGATGTTCTTGATCGGCGCCGGCCAGTCTTCGGCGTGGACCAGGCTGGCGGCCAGGGTCAGGGGCAGGAGTGTCAGCAGGTGGCGGAGGCGGAGCATGGCGAATTCCTTGTGGTGGCCGGCAGGGCCGGTTTGGCGGGGGTCGGCTCGAAGCGCTCCATGGCGCGGGCCAGGCTGGCCTGGGACAACTCGCCCAGGTGGCTGTTGATCAGGCGGCCGTCCGGTTGGTAGAACAGGGTCGTCGGCAAGGCCATGGAGCCGACGGCCTGGCCCAGGCGGCCGCTGGCGTCGAACAGCACGTTGTCCAGGTTCAGGCCCTGGGTCGCCAGATAGGTGGCGACGCTTTGCATGCTTTCGGCCTGGTTGACGAACAGGAAGGTCACGTCCGGGCGCTGGCGCTGGGCACTTTCCAGTACCGGCATTTCGCGCCGGCACGGCGGGCACCAGGTGGCCCACAGGTTGATCACCAGCGGGCCGCCCTTGTAGTCGGCCAGTTGCACGGTTTCGCCATTGGCGTTGCGCAGGGCAATGTCCGGCAGGTGCGTGCCTTTTTCGTAGAGGGTCAGGGACAGGCTGGTCAAGGCCCAGAACGCCAGGCCGGTGATCACGCCGGCGCTCAGCGGCTTGCGCAGCAGCGGGCGGCGCCAGCCGTAGATCAGCGCGCCGATGATCAGCACGATCACGCCGGGCCAGGCGAGAAAACCGCCGTCCCGCAGGTCGACGATTTGCAGCGGGTCATTCTGGTAGTACGACCAGTACATCAATACGAAGCTGACGCGTGCGGCGAGCATACCCAGCAGAAACAGGGTGAACAGCACCGACTCGGGGTTCTCGCCGCCGCGCTTGGCCACCCGCCAGCCCACCAGGGTGGCGAGGATCAACGCCGTGATCAGCAGCAAGTGATTCAGGGCGATGGCGAAGGTGCCGATGGTCAGTGTCAGCATCAGAGGGCTTCCCGGGCTTGGGTCCAGCGTTGCAGGAAGGCGGCAGCGTCGACTTCGCCGGTGATGCGCTGGGCGCGGCGCTCTTCACCGTCGGGGCCGATCCAGACGAAGCTCGGCGGGCCGGGAACCTTGTAGCGGCCCAGCAGCTCGCGGCTGGCGGCGTTGTCGGCGGTGACGTCGAGGCGCAGCAGGCGCACATCCTTGAGGGCGTCCAGTACCTCGGGTTTGCCGAACACCTGTTTTTCCATGATCTTGCACGACACGCACCAGTCGGCGTAGTAGTCCACCAGCACCCATTGGCCCTGGGCCTTGGCACTGTCGAGCTGGCTTTGCAGCACGGCCGGGTCGTTGATGGTCATGAAGGCTTCGTGGGCGGTGGGAGCACCGGCTGCCCGCGAGCCGCTGTAGACCTTCAGCGGTTGCCACAGGTCGTCGCTGCCGCCGGCCGCGCCGATAACCAATACGCTGCCCCAGAGGCCGAGCACCAGCGAACCGGCACCGAACAGCATGGCGGTACGCCCGAAATCGCGGGCCAGGCGCCAGCCGCAGTAGGCCATGACCAGCGCCAGCACACCCCACAAGCCGAGCCACAGGGTTTCACCGACCACCGGGCGAATCATCAGCACGGCGGTGGCGAGGAACAGGAAGCCGAAGATGCCCTTGAGGATATTCATCCAGGTGCCAGGCTTGGGCAGGAAGCGGTTGCCCACGGTCACCAGCAGCAACAGTGGCACACCGATGCCGATGCCCATGGCAAACAGGATCAGGCCGCCGTGCAAGGCGTTGCCGCTTTGGGCGATGTACAGCAGCGCGCCGGCCAGGGGCGCGGTCATGCACGGGCCCACCAGCAAGCCGGACAGGGCGCCGAGCACGCCGGCGCCTACCAGGCTGCCGCCGCTTTGGTTGCGGCTGACATTGTCCAGGCGATCGCGCAGGAAGGCCGGCAGTTGCAGTTCAAAGAAGCCGAACATCGGCAGGGCGAGAATCACAAACAACGCAGCGAAGCTGCCGAGGATCCACGGGGTTTGCAGCAGGGCGGCGAGGTTGCTGCCGAGCAGCGCAGCCAATACACCGAGCGCGGCATACACCAGCGCCATGCACACCACGTAGCTGGCGGCCAGGGCAAAGCCGCGCCGTGGGCTGGCGCCGCTGCCGACCACAAGGCCGGCGAGGATCGGCAACATCGGCAGGGAACACGGGGCGAAGGCCAGCAGCAGGCCCAGGCCGAAGAACACCAGCAGGCTCCAGCCCAGGCTGCGTTGTTGCAGGCCGCTGGCCAGGCTTTGGTCCTGGGCCTGGCCGGTGGCGGCGACGGCAGGGTTGCCGCCCAGGTCCACGGTGATCGATTGCGGCGGGTAGCACAGGCCGGCATCGGCGCAGCCTTGCCAGCCGAGCTTGACCTGGCCGGTGGCGCCAGCGGGAATCTTCACTTCCAGGCCCTGGCGATAGACTTGCTGCTCGCCAAAGAACTCGTCGCTGTGGGCTTCGCCCTGGGGCAACGTCGGCTTTTCGGCCAGGCCATCGAATTTCATGCGCTGCTGGTACAGGTAGTAACCGTCGGCAATCTGCCAATACAACTGGGTTTCGCCGGAGGCCAGACGCTCGGAGGTAAAGGTGAAGGCTTTGCCCACCGGGAGGAAGTCGGGTTTGGTCTCGAATGGATTGTTGCCAGGCGCGGCCTGGGCGAATCCAGCAAACAACACCAGCAGGAAGATAAACAGATGCCGCATGATCAAGCCTTAGTTCGAAGCAAGTGGGACACACAATGTGTGGCGTTGATTAACCGATGATTAACCGGGCTATCCTAGAAAGAAGCGATTATCCGGGATTCTTGGCGTTGGCGGCATAATGCACGCTTAATCCACTGCCTTTTTAATCACCCTCACATTTTGCAAAGGGTTCACCATGCACGTACTGGTCTGTGAAGACGACGAGCTGATCGCCAGCGGCATTGTTGCCGGGCTCAGCGCCCAGGGCCTGACGGTCGAGCGCGTCGGCACGGCTGCGGCTGCCCGGGCGATGCTCAAGGTGGCGGAATTCGACGTGATGGTACTCGACCTCGGCCTGCCGGATGAAGACGGCTTGAAGCTGTTGCAGCAACTGCGCAGCCAGGGCCTGGAGATTCCAGTGCTGATCCTGACCGCACGGGATTCGGTGACCAACCGCGTCGACGGCCTGCAGGCCGGTGCCGACGACTACCTGCTCAAACCCTTCGACCTGCGCGAACTCGCCGCACGCCTGCACACCCTGTTGCGCCGGGTAGCCGGCCGCAGCGTCAACCTGATCGAGCACGGGCGCCTGACCTACAACCCCAGCAGCCGCGAAACGTTGCTGGGCGGTGAGTCGGTGGACCTGTCCCGCCGCGAGCAGGCGCTGTTGCAGGCCCTGTTGCAAAACCGTGGTCGGGTGCTCTCCAGCGAGCAGCTCAAGGACAGCGTCTACGGCCTGAACGACGAACTGGAAAGCAACGCCCTCAACGTGCACATCCACCACTTGCGGCGCAAACTCGGCAACGGCATCGTCGAAACCGTGCGCGGCCTGGGCTATCGCCTGGGCCCGGCTGACGGTGGAGAGGACGCTTCGTGATGAGCCTGCGCCTGCGGCTGACCTTCAAGCTCGGCGCAGCCTTCGTGCTGATCTGGGTCCTGGCCGCCGCGTGGATGCTCAACGACCTGCGCAACCAGATGATGTTCTCCCTCGACCAGCGCCTGGTGGCGTCGGCGCGCATGGTGGCGGGGCTGATGGAGCAGATGCCCGGCCTCTCCAGCACGGGGGAGGGCGCGCACTTCAGCGCCGAACAATTGAATGTGCCAGGCGGTATGGCGTGCCAGGTCAGTTCCTTGCGCGGCGTGGTTTTGGCCCGCAGCCACACCACGCCGGACCAGGGCCTGGAGTCGCGCAAGAGCGGCTTTCGCGACCAGATGATTGATGGCGTGGGCTGGCGCAGCTTTACCCTGTCCCGTGGCGATTTGTTTATCACCACCGCCGACCGGCAGGTGGAACGTGAAGCATTGAACCTGTCGATCCTGCTGGCCGCCTCGGTGCCGGTGGGCGTGGCATTGTTGGGCTGCCTGTGCCTGTTGTGGCTGGGGATCGGCCAGAGCCTGTTGCCGCTCAACCGCATGCGTGACGCCTTGATGCGCCGCAGTGCCGACTCCCTCGAACCGTTGCAGATCAGCCCGCTGCCCAGCGAACTCAAGCCACTGCTCGACACCCAGAACCAGTTGCTGCAACGCATCGCCAAGACCATCGAACGCGAACGCCGCTTGACCGGTGACGCGGCCCACGAATTGCGCAGCCCGTTGACCGCGATCAAGACCCACCTGCAAGTGGCGCGCATGACCGAAGGCGCCGCCCGTGACCAGTCCCTGGCCCACGCTGAAGAGGGCGCCGACCGCTTGCACCGCACCCTTGAGCAGTTGCTGCTGCTGGCGCGGGTCGAAGGCAGCCTGTCGTTTGATGACGGCCTGCAATCGAGTGCCGAGCAAGTTGCGCAACTGGCGATCCAGGATGCCAACGGTGGTGACAATCAGCGTATTGACCTGATCCTGGCAGACGGTTTGTCCGAAAAACCTTTGGAAATGCCGGTGGGCCTGGCCGTCGCGGCCCTGCGCAACCTGCTGGACAACGCGTTGCGCCACACCCCGGCCGATACCCGGGTGGAGCTGAGTGTGTCCAGCGCTGGCGACAATGTGGTGTTCCGGGTGCGTGACCATGGCGCGCCGATTTCCAGCGAAGACTTGCAACACTTGACCCAGCGCTTCTGGCGCAACGGCAACAGCCCGGGTTGCGGCCTGGGGTTGGCGATCGTCCAGGCCATCGTGCAGCGCTGCTCGTGCTCCCTGAAATTCGACAGCCAGGCCGATGGCATGCGCGTCGACCTGGGCATGCCGTTGCGGCGCTGAAACCTTCTTTTCACAGCACACATAGCTACCGCCATCCTCAAGCGCAACGCTTCAGGATGGCGGTAATTTTTTTGTGTTTGAACCGGCTGAATGACTCGGCCTGTGTTGAAAAGGACAGCCCCTATGTTGGTTATCGATTCCACGTATCCCGCAAACGACTTCAATGAGCGCAATGGCCAGGCCGTGCGCCAGGTGATTGTGCATTACACCGCCGCGCCCTTTGCCTCGTCATTGCGTGCACTGACCCGCGACGGTTTCAGTGCCCACTACCTGTTGGCCGACCCCCATGACGCCAGCTACCGCGCCGCCGGCTATGACGAGTTGCGGGTATTTCGCCTGGTGGACGAAGCGCAACGCGCCTGGCACGCCGGCACCAGCCACTGGGCCGGGCGCGATAACCTCAACAGCCGCTCCATCGGCATTGAAATCGTCAACCAGGCCCGGGATGACGCCGGTGTGTTGACCTTCCCGGCCTATGGCGCAGAGCAGATTGACGTGTTGATCGCCTTGATTCGTGACATTCAGGTGCGTTACCCGGCGATCGGTCCTACCGACATCCTCGGGCATTCCGACATTGCCTATTGGCGCAAGAGCGACCCCGGCCCCCGCTTGCCATGGCGCTGCCTGTTCGAGGCGGGCGTGGGGGCCTGGTATGAAGAGGTGGCCAGGATGGCCTATCAACGTCGGTTCGACATCGGCCTGCCGCCAGAGGTTGAGGTGGAGCGGGCGTTCCAGCGCTACGGTTATGCCCCGGCGAAAAATCGCCTGGGTTTCCAGCAACGTGTCCGTGCGTTCCAGATGCATTTTCGGCCCTCTGACTACAGTGGGCGGCTGGATGCGCAGACCTGCGCGATCCTGTATGCGTTGAATGAAAAATACACCGGGGTGGCCGGGTAAATCCGCTAAAGCTGTTTTTAACGACCACAGGTGTAAATCCTCCCTTCGCTGATGCGTTTCCAGAACAGGAAATCCGTGCGCGGCCCTTGGGCCTGGCGCCAACGGGTGGGCAGTTTGGTCACCATCATCAGCGTATTGAGGGATCGAGAGATGTCAGTCGCTACCAGCCGTATCGAAGAGACCCAGGCGGTCCCTGCGGAAACGCTTTACCAGTTCGATGAAACCCCGCTGCTGGCCCGCCAGCGCCAGCAGGAATCCAATGCCCGCAGCTACCCACGGCGCATTCCCCTGGCGCTCAAGCGCGCCCGCGGGATCTATGTCGAGGACGTCGAAGGCCGCAGCTTTATCGATTGCCTGGCCGGTGCCGGCACCCTGGCGCTGGGGCACAACCACCCGGTGGTGATCGATGCCATTCGCCAGGTGCTGAGCGATGAATTGCCGTTGCACACCCTGGACCTGACCACGCCGGTCAAGGACCAATTCGTGCAGGACCTGTTCGGCCTGCTGCCGCCGGCGCTGGCGCGGGAAGCCAAGATCCAGTTCTGCGGCCCCACCGGCACCGATGCGGTGGAGGCCGCGCTGAAACTGGTGCGCACCGCCACCGGGCGGAGCACGGTGTTGTCATTCCAGGGCGGTTATCACGGCATGAGCCAGGGCGCCCTGAGCCTGATGGGCAGCCTGGGGCCGAAGAAGCCACTGGGCGCCTTGCTCGGCAATGGCGTGCAATTCCTGCCATTCCCGTACGACTACCGTTGCCCGTTCGGGCTGGGCGGCGCGGAAGGGGTCAAGGTCAACCTGCATTATCTGGAAAACCTGCTCAACGATCCCGAGGCCGGTGTATTGCTGCCGGCGGCGGTGATCGTCGAGGTGGTGCAAGGCGAGGGCGGTGTGATCCCGGCTGATCTCGACTGGCTGCGCGGCCTGCGGCGCATTACCGAGCAGGCTGGTGTGGCGTTGATTGTCGACGAAATCCAGAGCGGCTTTGGTCGCACCGGCAAGATGTTTGCCTTCGAACATGCCGGCATTGTCCCGGACGTGGTCGTGCTGTCCAAGGCCATCGGCGGCAGCCTGCCACTGGCGGTGGTGGTGTATCGCGACTGGCTCGACACCTGGTTGCCGGGCGCCCATGCCGGGACCTTCCGCGGTAATCAGATGGCCATGGCGGCCGGCTCGGCGGTGATGCGTTACCTCAAGGACCACGACATTCCCGCCCACGCGGCCGCCATGGGCGAGCGCCTCGGCGAACACCTGCGCATCCTGCAGCGCGACTTCCCGCAGTTGGGAGACATTCGTGGCCGTGGGCTGATGCTCGGTGTGGAACTGGTGGACCCCGCCGGTGCGCCTGATGCCCAGGGCCACCCGCCGGTGCATCGCCAACTGGCGCCGCTGGTGCAGCGTGAATGCCTCAAGCGCGGGTTGATTCTCGAACTGGGCGGGCGACACGGCAGCGTCGTGCGTTTCCTGCCGCCGCTGGTGATTACTGCCGCAGAAATCGACCGTGTGGCCGAGATTTTTGGTCGCGCCCTGGCGGCGTCAGTCACCAGCCTCTAATTTTTTATCGGGCTGGCACGTTCCTTCTTACATCAGCTGTGCGTGGTGCGCAGCCAGCCTTACACCGACGGAGAACAGCAATGACCTCAGTATTCGACCGCGAAGACATCCTGTTTCAGGTAGTGGTCAACCATGAAGAACAATATTCCATCTGGCCCGACTACAAGGCCGTGCCGGAAGGCTGGCGCACCGTGGGCAAGAGCGGGATGAAGAAAGAGTGCCTGGCCTACATCGAAGAAGTGTGGACCGACATGCGCCCGCTGAGCCTGCGCCAGAAGATGGATAGCCAGGCGCTGGCTGGCTGATCACCACCTTGAAGGTTGTGAAGATCGAATGTGGGAGCTGGCTTGCCTGCGATAGCGGTGAGTCAGCTTGCATCTCTGTTGACTGATACTCCGCTATCGCAGGCAAGCCAGCTCCCACACTGACCGCGTTTGTCCTTAAGGTGTCAGCGCCTTGATCACCTGATCCACATTGCCTTCCAGTTCCGCCACCGGGTCGGCGCCATCGGTGCCCAGCACCAGCAACTTCGCCCCGCCCGCCGTGACCGCCGCCTGTACCGCATCGCTTGGCTTGCGGTGATGCAGCACCACGGCCACCTCATTCTCCTTCAAGCCTTCGCTCAGTTGCTGCAACGCCTCGGGTGTCCACTCGGTATCCGCCCTTGCATCGGTGCTGACCAGCTCCAGGTTCAAGCCACTGACGAGATAACCAAAGTGATCGCTCAAGCTGGCCACCGTCAGGTTATCGGCCTTGGCCAGTCGCGCTTCGCTGTCGGCGGTGAGCTTGAGCAGGCGTTGCTTGAGCGCGGCCAGGTTGGCTTCGATCTGCGGCTTGGCCTCGGGCGCCAGGCGGCTCAGGTCGGCGGCCATCACATCGGCCATACGCCCCATGTTGTTGATGGCTTGCCACGGCTGGCTGTTCAGGCCGTCGGTGGCGCCCGGCTGCACGGCAATCCCCGGCAAGCCGCCGTCCACCGGGCGCGCGGCGTCGACTTCGACGATGCGGATATTGCTGCGCCGGGCCACCGGGTACAGCGGGTCGTCGGGCCACAGCGAGCGCAGGCCGATGGCTGCATCGGCGTCCAGCGCCAGGGTGTTCAGCGCCTGCGCGCCGCGCCCGGTGAAATAGGCGACTTGCCGCGAGCCGGGCAGGTTGGCCGGTGCCGCGCGCTCAAGCTGCACGTCGGTGCCTTTGAGCAACACCTGCGCCAAGCCATAGGTGATCGGCAAGGCGGCGAGGACTTTTACCGGTTTTTTCGCCTTGGCCTGGTTCAAGGCAGCATGGCCAGCGCCTTGGTTGGCGGTGATCTGCAGCGGCTTGACGCCGTCGGCGGCGAATGCCGGTGTGGCAATGGCCAGGGCCAGAAGCAGTGGTCGAAACATCGGGCGCATTATCCAAGATTCCCTTTCAGGCTGGGGACCGTGCCGCGGGCGATGGCGGCGAGGGCGAAGGCGATACCGGCTACCAGGATGATCGCGGCACCGGACGGAATCGGCAGGTCGAAGATGATCGGCAGCAGGATCCCGCACAGGGTGCTGACGGTGGCGATCACCACCGAGATCCAGAAGAAGCCCTTGAGCGACTGGCTCAACAGGCGTGCGGCGGCCGCCGGAATCACCAGCAACGCACCCACCAGGATCGCGCCGATGACCTTGACCGCCGCCACGGTGATCAGGGTCACGAGGATCACGAACAGGTAGTCCAGGGTCTTCACCGCCACCCCGCGCACCGCCGCCAACTGCGGGTTGAAGCTGGCGAGCATGATGCGGTTGTACAGCGGCAGGGCCAGGGTCATCACCAATGCGCCGACAATCGCCAGCACCAACAGGTCATTGCCGTTGACGGTCAGCACCGAGCCGAACAGCACGTTTTCGAGAATGTGCACGTTGATCTTGCCCGCCAGAATCAGCAGCAGGCTCGCGCCCAGGGCCAGGGACACCGAGAGGAATACGCCGATCAGCGTGTCCGGCGCCAGGCCGGTGCGGTTGCGCAGGTAGTTGAGCAGGATCCCGAACAACAGGCAGTAGCCGAACAGGCTGCCGTAAGGCCCGGTGTAGGGTTCCCCCAGCAGAATGCCCACGGCCACGCCGGTCAGTGCGGCATGGCCCACGGCTTCGGAAAAGAACGCAAAGCGCTTGACCACCACCAGGGTGCCCAAACCGCCCAGCACCGGGCCGATCAGCAGGCCGGCGAGCAGGGCGTTGACTACAAATCCATAGGCCAGCGCTTCCGGCAGATACCCGGAAGACGCCCAGCCCTGGACCATCAGGCGAAAGGCTTCATAGCTCATAAGGCCGGGCTCCGTGGGTGGGTGGAGAACAGGGTCAGCAGGCGGTCCGGGGTCAGTGCTTCTTTCGGCGTGGCGTCGAACAGCACGCGGCGGTTCAGGCCGGTGACGCGATCGGCCAGGCGGCCGACGGCTTCCAGGTCGTGTTCGATCCACAGCACGGTGATCCCGGCCTGGCGCCAATCGTTCAGCAGCCGCTCGAACACCTGGATCCCGGCTTCGTCCAGCGCCGACATCGGTTCGTCCAGCACCAGCAAGTGCGGTGCCGGGATCAAGCCCTGGGCCAGCAGCACCCGCTGGCGTTCACCGCCAGACAGGGCACCCATGCGCCGCTTGCGCTTGTCCTGCATGCCGACCCGTTCCAGTGCGTCGCCAATCGCGGCGGCGTAATGTTTGGACAGCCCGAGAAACGCCGGACGCCGCTGGCACATCGCGGCCATGAAGTCGTCGACGGTCATCGGCAAGCCCCGGTCGAACTCCAGCGCCTGGGGTACGTAGCCGATGGTGCCGGGTGCATCCGGCCAATGCAGGCTCAACTGGCCCTGGTGCGGCGTTTGCCCCAGCAGGGTCTTGATCAGCGAGCTTTTGCCGCCGCCGTTGGGGCCCACCAGCGCATGGATGCTGCCGGGCTGCACCTGGAAACTCACTGCATCGAGGATCACCGTACGGCCCAGGGTCAGCGCGACGTTATCGAAGTCGAGGGTCGGGCCAACGCTGGCCACACTGAGGTGTTCAGCCGCCGTCATGCCCCGGACTCCTGAATCGCCCGCACCACGGTGTTGAGGTTGCCGGTCATTTCCACTTCGTATTTTTCCGCGCTGTAGTCGCCATAGGAAATATGCGACAGCGGGTACAGCTTCACCCCGGATTCACGCTGGATGGTGTCGACGTAGCTGGACGGGAAATCCATCTCCGAGAAGATCACTTTCACGTCCAGTTCCCGCAGTTGGTCGATGGTCTTCTTCAACTGGCTGGGGCTCGGCTCGATGCCGTGGGCCGGTTCCACCACGGCGGTGACTTCCAGGCCGAATTCCCGCAGCAGGTAGTCATATGCCGCGTGCACGGTGGCCACCCGCAGGTCGGGGTTGGGCGCGCTGGTGAGCTTGGCCAGGGCGTCGGCGCGCATCTGGCGCAGGCGCTTGCCGTAGGCGCGGGCGTTCTGGGTGTAGGTCTTGGCGTTGTCCGGGTCGAGCTTGCCCAGTTCCCGGGCAATGTTGTTCACCTGGGCAATCGAGGCGCTGATGGACAGGAAGGTGTGCGGGTTGACCACCTTGCCCGCACCGCGCGCAGCGTTGCCGGTGGCGGCCAGCAGCGGCACGTTGGCGTTGGCCTCGATCACCGGGATGTCCGGGCGCTCGCTGGTGGCGATCATGCGGTCGGCGAAATCGTCATGGCCGACGCCGTTGAGCACGATCACATCGAGGGTGCCGATGCGTTTGATGTCTTCGGCGCGGGGTTCGTAGGCATGGGGATTGAAACCGGCCGGGATCAGCGGGACAACTTCAGCCTTGTCGCCGACGATATTGGCGACGTAGCTGTAATACGGGTGCAGGGTGATGCCGATGCGCAGGCGTTTTGCCGGGTCGGCACTGGCGAACGGGGCCAGCAGCACGGTGATCAGGCCGACCAGCACCAGACGTAATAATGGAGATGAAATAGACATGGTCTTCTCTCGGCTGCAACGTGAATTCAGTGACGATGCTGGCGGGTGACACCGGCATCGAATTGCGCGACTACCTGCTGCCAGCCCGCGCTGATCAGCGCCTGGTCAGTGAGGTCGGTGGGGGCGGTGAGGTGGGCGCTGCGGTTGAGCCAGATATCCGGCTCGGCGCCGCGGATGCGCATCAACAGCGAACCGCTGAGGTCCGGCGTCTGGCTCAGGCCCAGATAGGCCGCGTCCAGCAACTGCCAGCGGTGGTCGCCACGGCTCACCGAACTGGCGTCCTGGGCGAAGGGCGCGAAGCCCTCTTCGGCCAGCTGTTCAGGCGTCGGCAGGGCGCTGTGTTCCTCCTGCAGCAAGTGGATTTCATCCAGGGTCACCCGCAGGTCGGCGTAGATGCCTTGCTCGGCGGCGCTGAGGTCGCGGCGGGCGTCCAGTTGGTGGCTGGGCACGGCGGCGATCTCCAGGCTTTCACCGCGCAAGGCCACCACCGTGCCGGCAACGGCGAGGATGATCAGGCACAACAGCAGGACATACAGGGTTTCGTGCCCGGCACCGGCCGGGCGCACGACTTGGGTTGTACGGCTCATTGGGGCTGGATATCCGCTTGGTCGATTTCCACCACGTGGCCGGGGCCGGCATCAAACAACACGTAGAACTCGGCGGAGGGTTTCTTGAAGGTCAGCTTCGAGTCTTCTCCCAGCTTGCCGGGCACCAGGATGGTCTCGTCGTAGCCGATCACGTCCAGGGTCACGCCGGGGGCACCGCTGCCATCGGAGAAACCACCGGTGCACTGGATCTGCTCGCCGGCGATTTCCTTGCATTCGCACATCGGGTTGTGGGCGAGGGCGGCGGTACTGAAACCGGCGCCGAGGATCAGCACGCCACAGGCGCGGGCCAATTGCTGCAAGGTCATGGTTTAACTCCTCGTTTTTTCAGCCAGTCGATGGTGGCCGGCGAAGCCTGGCTCAAGGGAATGGAGGCCTGGTGCATGGCGCCGTCCCAGCCTTCCATGGTGATCCACACTTCGGCGTCCAGCGGGGTGCGCTCAGGGATCGGCAACGCAGCGCCCATGCGGTATGGGGTGCCGAAGAAAATCACCCCGGCCGCCCGCAGGCTGCGGGGCTTGCCGATACGCAGGTAGGTCGCCTTGACCTGGTCGATGCACGTGGCACACAGGGCAGCGTTGAAGGATTTCATCGGGCCTGCCGGGTCCGGGCGCGGCGGCTCGTTGCGTAGCTCGGCGAGCTTCAGGCTCCAGGGGCCGACCTGTACTTCGCCGATCTCCCGTTCGCCCAGGCCGCTGTCGCCGCGAAACAGTGCCGCGTCGGCAAAGTACTTGGGCATGAAGCCCAGGGGCACCAGCAACAGCAGGATATTGATGTGGAAGCGCCATTTGAGCCAGAAGGCCCGCAGGGGCGAGGGGGGTTGAACCGTCATGGCCTTGTTCATGGGTTGGCCTCCGTGGTCTCAGCCTGCAAGGCCTGGGTTTTCGCCGGTTGACGGGCTGCCTTGGCTTCGCGTTTCAGCGCATTGAGGGTGGCCAGGGCCGTGCGTTTGGTCCAGATCAGCAAGCCGCTCAAGACCATCATGCTCAGCACCAGGCCGAAGAACGCCCAGATCAGCTTGACCCAGATCCCGCCAAAGTCCCCGGTGTGCAACGGGCGCATGGATTCGGTGACGAACTCCAGGGCCGAACGGTCGGACAGCAGGTGCGAGGCGGCGATTTCGCCGTTGTACGGGTTGATTTCCGCGGTCTGGAACATCAGCGGGTACCAGCCACGCCCGCCGATGCGCAGGTGGCTGTAGGCGTTGCTGGGCAGGCTCACGAAGCTGGCCTCAAGCCCGGGAATGCGCTGGGTGGCGATGTTGATCGCCTCGTCCAGGGGAATCATGGGCGCCGGTACGCCCGGGGCGGACATAGGCACTTTGTCGCGGGCAATCGCCGGGACGATCGGCTCGCTGGAAATGGTGATCTGGTTATCGCCCAGGATCGCCTGGATCAGGAACCAGGTGCCGGTGATCGAGATCACCGCGATAAACCAGATCGACCAGATGCCGCTCAACCGGTGGAAGTCGCCCCAGAAAATCCGCGCACCGTGACGAATGCGCAGGGTCGGCCTGAAAAAACCTTTCCAGAAACGCTTGTAGACCACGAGGCCGGTGACCAGCGAGGCCAGCAGCGGCAAGCCCAGCAGCGAGACCAGGTACCAGCCCCAGCTGTAGCCATTGGTGAAAGGCACCAGCCACCAGCCGTGGAGTGCGCGAGTAAATTGCTTGAAGTTGAACGATGGGCTGATGCCCTGGATCACCCCGGTGTATGGGTTGACGTAGACCTCCAGCGAGCGCCCGTCGGGGTAGCTGAGGTCGGCGCTGAGGGCGAAGTGCGATTCGTCCGGGCGGCTCAGGGATTCGACGATCACCTGGGGTTCGGCGCGCTTGATGGCGCCGATCACCTGGTCGTAGGTGAGCGGTTCGGCATCGTCCGACGGCTTGCTGGCGCGGATGTCCGGGTTGGCCAGCCAGACGATCTCCTGGCTGACCACCGCCAGGGTGCCGGTGACGCAGACGATCAGCACAAAGAACCAGATGGGCAATGCCAGCCAGCTGTGCACGAGAAACCAGAGTTTTGAGCGTGACTTCTTCGACATGTGAATGAGGGTCTTGATCGGAGGGAGGCGGTAAAGGCCCGGAAAACGCCACCCGTAGCTTTTGCTGACGCGAGCGGCTGTATCTAAGTTAAGACGGATGAGAAACACAAAACCCTAAGGCGGATATGAAAGTAAATGTTTCAGATACGCATTCATGCAACACGAAACATGTTCCGAGTCATCACCAAGGCGGGATTGATGGGGCGGGGGCGCTGCCTATGATGGGGTCATACCGTTGAGCGAGCCCCATAATGACTTCTGCCAGAACCCTCTACGACAAACACATCGATTCCCACACGGTGTGCCGCCTGGATGACCAGGGCCATGTGCTGCTGTACATCGACCGCCAGGTGATCAATGAATACACCAGCCCGCAAGCTTTCAGCGGCTTGCGCGAGGCGGGCCGTGGTGTGTGGCGGCCCGGTACGGCGCTGGCGGTGGTCGACCATGTGAACCCCACCACGCCCAAGCGCATCGCGACCATGCCGGATGCGGGCGGCGCGCGCCAGGTGTCGTACCTGGCGGAAAACTGCCGGGATTTCGGGATCGAGCTGTTGGATATCCTCGACAAGCGCCAGGGCATCGAACACGTGATCGCCCCGGAGCAGGGTTTTATCCTGCCGGGCATGGTGATCGCCGCCGGCGACAGCCACACCACCACCTACGGGGCCTTGGGCGCGTTCGGCTTTGGCATTGGCACCTCGGAAATCGAGCATTTGCTGGCCTCCCAAACCCTGGTCTACAAGCGTCTGAAAAGCCTGCGTGTGACCGTGGACGGCGAACTGGCCCGTGGGCTGACCTCCAAGGACGTGATCATGGCGCTGATCGGCAAGATTGGTGCCTCGGGTGCCACCGGCTACGCCATTGAGTTTTGTGGGTCGACCATCGATGCCCTGAGCGTCGAGGCGCGCATGACCATCTGCAACATGGCGGTGGAAGCCGGTGCACGTGGAGCCTTCATGGCGCCGGACGAAAAGGTCTTCGCCTACCTCAAGGGCAAGCCACGCGCGCCGAAGGGCGAGTTGTGGGAACGCGCCCTGGTGGGCTGGCGCCAACTGCACTCGGATGCCGACGCGGTGTTCGACCTCGAAGTGCAACTGGATGCCAGCGCCCTTGAACCGATGGTCACCTGGGGCACCAGCCCCGACCAGGCCGCGCCCATTGGTGCCCGCGTGCCGGACCCGCAAGACATCAGCGACCTGATCCTGCGCCAGGACATGCGCCGTGCCTTGAACTACATGGGCCTGGAAGCGGGCATGCCGTTGAGCGACATTGTGATCAGCCACGCGTTTATCGGCTCCTGCACCAACGCCCGCATCGAAGACCTGCGCGACGCCGCCAGCGTGGTGCGCGGCAAGCACGTGGCCGACCATGTGCGGGCGATGATCGTGCCGGGCTCCACCGAAGTGCGTGACCAGGCCGAAGCCGAAGGCCTTGCCGCGATCTTTATCGACGCCGGGTTTGAATGGCGCCAGTCGGGCTGCTCGATGTGCCTGGCGATGAACGACGACGTGCTGGAGCCGGGCGACCGCTGCGCTTCCAGCACCAACCGCAATTTCGAAGGCCGCCAGGGCGCGGGTGCCCGCACGCACCTGATGAGCCCGGCCATGGTCGCCGCTGCGGCCATCACTGGCCGGCTGACAGATATTCGCCACTTTGGAGACCGCACATGAGCTTGCAACCCTTCACTCGGATCACCGGCAAGGCGGCGCCGATGCTGGCGGCCAATATCGACACCGACGTGATCATGCCCAAGCAGTTTCTCAAGGGCATCGACCGCAATGGGCTGGATCGCGGGTTGTTCTTTGATTTGCGCTTTTTGCCCTCGGGTGAGCCTGACCCGCGATTTGTGCTGAACCAGCCGGCCTGGCAGGGCGCGAGCTTTATGGTAGTGGGGCCGAACTTCGGCTGTGGTTCCAGCCGGGAGCATGCGGTGTGGGGCTTGAAGCAGATGGGCATTCGCGCGTTGATCGGCAGCAGCTTTGCGGGGATTTTCTATGACAACTGCCAACGTAACGGGGTGTTGTTGATCACGCTGGAGGAGGCGGTGTTGCAGCGGTTGGGGCAGATGGTGAGTCAGCCTGAGCAGGCGCAGATCAGTGTGGACCTTGAGGCGCAGGAGATTCTTTTGGCGGACGGGCAGGTGATTGCGTTCCAGATCGATACGTTGCGCAAGACTGCGTTGTTGTTGGGGTTGGATGCTATTGGTACGACGTTGCAGCGCAGTGAGCAGATCAAGGCGTTTGAGCGTGAGCATCTGGCGGCCAATCCTTGGCTCGGGTGATGGGGCTGTAATTGCAGGTTGGCTGCTGCGCACTGCCTGCGTTCGGCCTCGGGCTGGATGGGGCAGTCAGATCAAAATCAAGAGCACAGCGGCCTCCCGG
>NZ_JACAPW010000034.1:43626-65374 GCF_013385495.1 Pseudomonas sp. F8002
AAAAACCTGAGAGCGCCGCGTTCATCCAGAATGCCCGCGTCATCGTTAACGACCTTCGCGAGCAAGCCCGCTCCCACATTTGGACCGTGCCCGCTTTAGATTTTGATTTTGCTCTACAACACTCAAGCCGGCCGGTAGGCCGCTGTAAGAGCAGAACCGTCAGCGGCCGTTACCGCAGCAATGGATATGTACTCAAACCCGGCACGCTAAATCGACAACCCCTTGAAATGCTCCTGCAAAAACTCCACACACGCCCGCAACTTCCCGGAGTAGGCCAGCCGCGTCGGGTACACCGCCCACACGTTGGCGCTCTGGGTGTAGTCGTGCAGCACCTGCACCAGTTTCCCTTGCTCCAGCAGCGGCTTCACATCCCACATCGAACGCAGCAACACGCCGCGCCCGTCCAGGGCCCATTGCAAGACGATCTCGCCGTTATTCGACGACAACGGCCCGCGCACGCGCACGCTTTCCTGCACGCCATCGCGCTCCAGGTGCCAGATGCCAAACGCGTTGTCGCGCTCCTTGAGCACCAGGCAGTCGTGCTGTTCCAGGTCGCTCAAGTGCTGCGGCACACCACGGCGTTCGAGGTAGGCGGGCGCCGCACACAGCACCCGCCGGTTACTCACCAGCCGGCGACCGATGTGTTGCCCGGGGATGTCGTCGCCCACGCGAATCTCCAGGTCGAAACCCTCGCTGACGATATCCACCACCCGGTCGAACAGGTCCAGGCGAATCTCCAGGTCCGGGTATTGTTCGGCCAATAGCGACAAGGCCGGTGCCACATGGTTACGGCCGAACCCGAAGCTGCTGCACAAATGCAGGTGGCCGCGCGGGCTGTCGTGGGCGTCGGAAAGCTCGTCGGACAACTGCTGGAAGTCTTCGAGAATCCGCACGGCCCAGCGCTGCACACGCTCGCCATCTTCGGTCAGGGCGATACGGCGGCTGGTGCGGTGCAGCAGGCGGGTGGCGAGGGTGGTTTCGAGAATCTGGATACGCTTGCTGACATAGGCCGGGGACAAACCCAGCTCGTCGGCAGCCGCAGCAAAGCCGGCCTTGCGGATCACGGTCAGGAATACCCGCAGGTCTTCAGGTAGGGGCACGGTATCTTTCTTGTTGTTCATCAGAAACAGGCATGGCGGCATGAACCGCCAGAATAGCACCGGTATGGCGAAGGAGTTTCTGTGGTGAGGGAGCTTGCTGTGGCGAGGGAGCTTGCTCCCGCTGGAGTGCGTAGCGCTCCCAAAGATCTTGGGGCCGCTGCGCAGCCCAGCGGGAGCAAGCTCCCTCGCCACAGGGGATTGGTGTTTAAGGGTTACTCGGCGGCGATCTTCGCCTGGGCGGCGGCCCGTGCATGGCGGCCGTGCTTGAGGGCGATGGGCGCCATTTTCTCGCGATCCAGTTCACCTTCCCACGCAGCCACCACCAGCGCCGCCACGGCATTGCCGATGATGTTGGTCAGTGAGCGGCATTCGGCCATGAACCGGTCCACACCCAGGATCAGCACCATCGCCGCCACCGGTACCGTCGGCACCACCGCGAGGCTGGCGGCCAGTGCGACAAAACCTGCGCCCACCACCGCACCGGCGCCTTTTGAGGTAAGCATCGCCACCGCCAGCAGGGTCAGTTGTTGCTCCAGCGTCAGGTCGATATTGGTCGCCTGGGCCAGGAACAGCACCGCCAGGGTCATATAGATGTTGGTGCCGTCCAGGTTGAAGGTGTAGCCGGTGGGCACCACGATCCCCACCACGCCTTTGGACGCGCCAAGGCTTTCAAGTTTCTGGATCAGTTGCGGCAGTGCCGATTCGGAGGAGCTGGTGCCCAGCACGATCAACAGTTCAGCCTTGATGTACGTCAGCAGCTTGAAGATGCTGAACCCCACATACCGGGCGATGCTGCCCAGCACCACGGCGACGAAGAAAAACGCGGTGACGTAGAACGTACCCACCAGTTTCAACAGCGGCAGCAGCGAGCCCAGGCCGTATTTGCCGATGGTGAAGGCGATGGCCCCGAAGGCCCCGATCGGCGCGACGCGGCTGATCATCCCGACGATGCGGAAGAACACTTCGCTGGCCTGGTTGATCACGCCGACCAGGGGCCGGCCCTTCTCGCCGATCATCACCAGCCCGAGGCCAAACAGCACCGACACAAACAGTACCGGGAGGATTTCGCCTTTGGAGAAGGCGTCGAAGAAGGTAGTGGGGATCACATGCATCAGGAACCCGGTGACGCCTTCGCCGTGTTCGGCCTGGCCGACAAAACCGGCGATGGCGGAGGTGTCGAGGGTCTTCACGTCGATATTGAAACCCACGCCGGGGTGCAGCAGGTGCGCGGCGAGGATGCCGATTACCAGGGCGATGCTGGAGACGATCTCAAAGTACAGCAGCGCCTTGCCGCCGACGCGGCCCACCTGCTTCACGTCGTGCATGCTGGTGATGCCGGAGACCACGGTGCAGAAGATGATCGGGCCGATGATCATCTTGATCAGCTTGATAAACCCGTCGCCCAACGGTTTGAGGTCGATGCCCACCTGAGGCCAGTGGTTGCCGATCAACACGCCCAGCACAATGGCGATGATCACCTGCACATACAGGGTTCCCAGCAGTTTTCTGATTGTCATTTTTATTATCTCGAGACGTTTTTTGGGCAAGCAGATCCCGTCGCAGGCTGTTTCATGCCTGCGGGGCGGGATCGGTCAGGTCAGCGGTTCATAAAGGCTCAGCGAAGGAAGGTCAGGACTTCGCCGAGCAGCACTTCAGGGATTTCTTCTGCGATGTAGTGGCCGGCCGGCAGGGCCTTGCCACGTACGTCGGTCGCGACTTTCTGCCATTCCTTGAGGGGTTCGAAGCAGCGCCCGACGGTGCCTTCGGCGCCCCACATCACCAGCAGCGGCAGCTCCAGGTGGTTGCCCTTGTCGATATCGGCGCGGTCGTGCTCAAGGTCGATGCCGGCGGCGGCGCGATAGTCCTCGCAGATCCCGGTGGCGGTGCCGGGCAGTTTCAGGCAACGCAGGTATTCGGCGAAGGCTTCATCGGTGAACGGCTTGAGCCCGGCACTGCGGCTGCCCATGACGCTGCGCAGGTAGAGTTCCGGGTTGCCTTCAATCAGGCTCTCGGGCAACGGCGCCGGGCGGATCAGGAAGAACCAGTGCCAGTAGGCGCGGGCAAAGGCTTCGTCGGTCTGGGCGTACATGGACAGGGTTGGTGCGATGTCCAGCAGCACCATGCGCTGCACGGCCTTGGGGTGGTCCAGGGCCAGGCGATGGGCGACGCGGGCGCCACGGTCGTGGGCCAGCACCGAGAACTCGTCGAAGCCCAGGGTCTTCATCAGTTCGACGCCGTCGCGGGCCATTTCGCGTTTTGAATAATTGGTGTGATGGTCAATGGCGGCGGGCTTGCTGCTGTCGCCATAACCGCGCAGGTCGGCGGCGACCACGGTGAAGTGTTCGGCCAGTTGCTCGGCGACCTTGTGCCAGATGACGTGGGTCTGCGGGTGCCCGTGCAGCAGGAGCAGGCCGGGACCCGCGCCGCCTTTGCGGTAGCTGATGTCCACACCGTTGACGTGGCGCTGGTCTTTTTGGAATCCGGCGAACATGGAATGACTCCTTGTGATGATTGCTTGCATCCTGAAATCACACGGCGCCCGGGGCAAGGGGGAAAGCGTGGAGGGGTTGTTCATGAAGTGTGTTGAAGCCCGATCTTTCAGGCAGTGCAGGTCAACGGTGGGAGCTGGCTTGCCTGCGATGCAGGCAACTCGGTGTATCAGTCGCACCGGAGGTGATGCCATCGCAGGCAAGCCAGCTCCCACAGTTGGGTTGTGTCGCCCAGTCGACTTTATCCTTGTTTGAACAACGCCTCGGCACGCTGGCGAACCTGCGCCTCGGTCAAGTCTTCCTTGCGCGTGGCCAGGAACCACACATGCCCGAACGGGTCTTTCAGCGTCCCGGAACGGTCACCGTAGAACTGATCCTTGGGTTCTGAAATCGCCGTGCCGCCGGCCTTGATGGCCTGGGCGAACTGTTGGTCGACATCTTGCACATAGAGATGCAGGCACACGCTGGGGTGTTCTTTTCCCGGGCTGCCGAACGACATTTCGCCACAGGGCGAGGCCATCATGATCGCCGAATCGCCAATGCGCAGTTCGGCATGGCCGATCTTGCCGTCGGGCATGTCCAGGCGCATGACTTCGGTGGCACCAAAGGCTTGCTTGTAGAACTCGATGGCTTCAGCGGCTTTGTCGATGCCCAGGTACGGCGTGATGCTGTGGTAGCCCTCGGGAATGGGTTTAACGCTCATATCGTTCTCCTTGATGGTGGTAGTGGAGGGACGGCTTTTTCACTATAGGCCACGTGCGCCGTGGCTTGCGGGCAGCCGACGAGGTGTTGCCCAGGCAACAGCAAACCGGCAGTTTGCTGCGCCAAGGGCGGTCTGCCGCGCGTATATCGGGAGCAAACCCTTGTGTTTGAAGGCCAGGCGCCTCAGGCACAGAAGCTGCAATGCCTCTGGCAAACCATTCGCCCGAGAGCGTTGTATGTCTGTACTGCCTGTATCTGCCGATTACCCGATTCACACGCCCCACGCCGAGTTGATCCGCGACGAGGCCCACGCACTGGCGATTGCCCACCGAGTCGCTGCCGTGTTGCTGGAGCAGGACGCCGAGCGCGATCGCACCCGCCAGGTGCCCGCGGAGGTCGTCGACTTGTATTCCAACAGCGGCCTGTGGGGCATCAGCGTGCCCCGCGAGTTTGGTGGTGCCCAGGTGTCATACGCGGTGTTGGCCCAGGTGATTGCGATTATCTCGGCGGCCGACCCTTCGCTGGGGCAAATCCCGCAGAACCATTACTGCCTGCTGGAAGATATCCGCCTGCAAGGCACGCCCGAGCAGCAGGCGTACTTTTTTGGCCTGGCGCTGGAAGGGCATCGGTTTGCCAATGCGCTGTCGGAAACCGGCGGCAAGAACGTCCAGGACATCCAGGCGACCATTCGCCGGCAAGGCGATGGCTATGTGATCAACGGTCGCAAGGGTTATTGCACCGGTTCGCTGTATGCCCACTGGCTGGCGGTGCTGGCGCTGGATGAACAGCAAAATGCGCAATTGGCGTTCGTGCCGCGCGGCACTGAAGGCCTGGTGGTGGTCGACGACTGGGACAGCATGGGCCAACGCACCACCTCCAGCGGCACGGTGCTGGCCGAAGGCTTGAAGGTGCCGGCGTTCAATCTGTTTCCTACCCATCGTTCCTACGATTCGCCGACCCTGGCCGGGCCTTTCGCTCAATTGACCACCGCCGCCATCGATGCCGGCATCGCCCGTGCCGCGTTGCGTGACACGGTGCAGTTCGTCCGGCAATTCGCCCGTCCATGGATCGATGCCGGGGTGGAAAAAGCCAGTGAAGACCCGTTGACTATCATCCAGGTCGGCGCGCTGGATATTCGCCTGGAAGCGGCGGAAGCCTTGCTGGAGCGGGCCGGAAAGGCCCTGGACGCCGCGCGCCCGGCACCCGATGAAGACAACGTTGCCCACGCCTCCCTGGCTGTCGCGCGAGCCAAGGTACTGACCACTGAAATCGCCATTGAAGCCAGCAACAAGCTCTTCGAACTCGGCGGCACCCGCTCCACCTTGAAGAAGCACAACTTCGACCGTCACTGGCGCAATGCACGGGTGCATACCCTGCATGACCCGGTGCGCTGGAAGTATCACGTGGTGGGCAACTGGCTGCTCAACGGCGCCAAGCCACCGCGTCACGATTGGTCTTGACCCATGGCCGAGCTGTTTAAAAACATCTATTGGGCCGACATCGGCCAAGCCTGCCTGGAAACCCTGAGCATGCTCAGCGCGGCCCTGGGTTTTACCGTGCTGCTGGGGTTGCCGCTGGGGGTGCTGTTGTTCCTCACCGGCAAGCGCCAGTTGCACGAAACCCTGGTGGTGTATCGGGCGCTGTCGGTGGTGGTCAACGTGCTGCGCTCGCTGCCGTTCATCATCCTGCTGATTGTGCTGATCCCGGTGACCACCTTGCTGGTGGGCACCTCCCTGGGCGTGGCCGGTACGATTCCGCCGTTGGTGGTGGGCTGTACGCCGTTCTTTGCACGGCTGGTGGAAACCGCCTTGCGCGAAGTCGACCGTGGCGTGGTGGAGGCCACTCAATCCATGGGCGCCAGCACCTGGCAGGTGATCCGCCACACGCTGTTGCCGGAAGCCCGGGGCGGGCTGCTGGCAGCGGTCACTGTCACCGCGATTGTGCTGGTGGACTACACCGCCATGGCCGGGGTGATTGGTGGCGGTGGCCTGGGCGACCTGGCTATCCGCTACGGCTATCAGCGTTTCCAGACCGACGTGATGGTGGTCACCGTGTTGCTGCTGTTGGTGCTGGTGCAGGCCCTGCAGATGACCGGTGACCGTTTGGTGGCGCATTACAGCCGCCGTTGATTCCTATAACTAATGCCTTCGGAGCAACCATGAAAAAATCCCTGGCCATCTTGGCCGCTGTCTTGTCCTTCAATGCCGTTGCCAACGAGACGCTGGTCGTCGGCGCCACGCCCGTGCCTCACGCCGAGATCCTCGAGTTCGTAAAGCCGGTGCTGGCCAAGGAAGGCGTGGACCTGCAAATCAAGGTCTTCACCGATTTCATCCAGCCCAACCAGCAACTGGCGCTGAAGAACATCGACGCCAACTACTACCAGTACCGGCCATTCCTGGATGACTACAACAAGACCCGGAATACCAACCTGGTGCCGGTGGTCGGTGTGCACATCGAGCCTTTCGGCGCGTACTCGACCAAGATCAAAAATATCTCGGAGTTGAAAGACGGCGCGACAGTGTCGATCCCCAACGACCCGGTCAACACTGGCCGCGCCTTGGTGCTGCTGGACGAAGCCGGCCTGATCAAGCTCAAGGACCCGAGCAACACCCTGGCCACGCCGCGGGATATCGTTGAAAACCCCAAGCACCTGAAAATTCGTGAACTGGAAGGTGCGTTGCTGGCCCGCTCGGTGAGCCAGGTGGACCTGGCGTTCGTGTTTGCCAACTACGCCCTGGAAGCGGGGATCGACACCAACAGCGCGTTGATCGTCGAGAAGGGCAAGAGCCTGTATGTGGAGTACCTGGTCGCGCGCCCGGACAACATCAATGACCCAGGCATCCAGAAACTGGCCAAGGCGTTGAACTCCGATGAAGTGCGCCAGTTCATCCTGACCCGCTATAAAGGCCAGATTGCCCCGGGATTCTAAGTCTGACGGCGATCAAAATGTGGGAGCGGGCTTGTGTGGGAGCGGGCTTGCTCGCGAAGGCGGTGGATCAGCCACTGCATCTGGCGACTGACACCCCGCTTTCGCGAGCAAGCCCGCTCCCACATTGATCGAGTTTTACCCCGCCATTATGTGGACGGCTCCAAGAGTTGTGCCCCAGGCCCGCGCTCACCCAGCACGTCGTCGTGATTGCGCAGCGGGCACGCCTCCAGCGACAGGCACCCGCAGCCAATACAGCCGTTGAGTTTGTCCCGCAGCAGCATCAGTTTTTCGATGCGCTGGTCCAGGTCCTCACGCCATAGCGCAGACAGGCGCTCCCAATCGGCAGCGTTGGGCGTGCGGCCATCGGGCAAGGTTTGCAGCGCGTCATGGATCGTCGCCAGGGGAATGCCCAAACGCTGGGCAATCTTGATCACCACCACCCGGCGCAACACATCCCGCGGATAGCGCCGCTGGTTGCCGGCGTTGCGGTGGCTCTTGATCAATCCCTTGGTTTCATAAAAGTGCAGCGCGGTAACCGCCACGCCACTGCGGGCTGCCAATTGGCCGACGGTGAGTTCTTTGGTGACCATGAAAAAGCCCTTGACCTTGACTTAACTAGAGGTTTTACCCTGCGTGGCATCGAATCGCAAGATTGTGCCTACAGTGAGAGGGGAATGTTCATGCAGGTATTAGAGAAGAGTCTGAGTTTTACCCAGATGGTCGAATTCCACATCGAGCCTCAGCAGCAATCCGCGTTGGTAGCGGCCCTGTCATCGCAAAGCGAGCGCCTGGCCCAAGGCCATGGTGGCTTTATCAATGCCAGCGTGCAGGTCAGCGATGATGGGCGCCGGGTGCTCAGCTACCTGCAATGGCGCTCCCGCGAGGAGGGGGAAGCGGCCTTCAAGTGTTTTGAGCACGGTGAGGAAGACTTCTGGACGCTGATCCGCGCCCACCAGGCCACGGCGGTGACCTTCGGTTCGTTCCAGGTGCTGCGCAGCATCGAGCGCAGCCATGACAACGCTCTGCACTGCCGCCTAAATTGACAGGTGCAGCATGCGCTCGCCCTGTACGTTTTCGCCGGGGCGTCGCTTGTTCACCGCCAGCTCGCCGATCTTGATCAAACGGGTACGGGTCACGTTGCGGCTCAGGCCCAGCAGGTTGGCGGTGTGCACCTGGTTGTAATGGCTGAAGCGGTAGGCGGCGCGCAGCAGCGCATCCTCGACCTTTTCATGCAGGGCCCCGGCCTGTTCCTCGAAGAGCTTTTGAAAGGCGCGTTCCAGCAGGGCTTCGGCGCTGTTGTCGGTGCCGTGCTGGCTGTCGTCCTGACGCTCGATGCGCATGTTCGACAGGCGCAGGTCGTCGCGCTCGATCACCCCGTTGCGGCAGATCAGCAGGGTGTGGTGGATCACGTTTTCCAGCTCGCGGATGTTGCCCGGCCAGCTGTAGCTTTTGAGTTTCTGCTCGGCCTCGCGGCTGATGGTGATCGGGCCGTAACCCAGGCGCTGGCTGTAGGCTTCGATGAAATGCCGGGTCAGTGGCAGGATGTCACCGGGCCGATCCCGCAGGGGGCTGAGTTCGAGGCTGACCACGTCTAGGCGGTAGTACAGGTCTTCGCGGAAATGCCCGGCATTGATGGCTTTCTCCAACTGAACGTTGGTGGCCGCCAATACCCGCACGTTGATGGGAATGCTTTTGCGTGAGCCCAGGCGCACCACTTCGCGTTCCTGCAGTACCCGTAGCAGCTTGACCTGGATCGCCATCGGCAAGTCGCCGATTTCATCGAGGAACAAGGTGCCGCCGTCCGCCTCTTCGAACCAGCCGGCCTTGGCACTGAGGGCGCCGGTGAAGGCGCCTTTTTCATGGCCGAACAGCTCGGCCTCCACCAACGATTCGGAAAACGCGCCGCAGTTCACGGCCACGAAGGGCCGGTTGCGCCGGGCGCTGAGGTTGTGGATATGGCGCGCCACCAGCTCTTTACCGGTGCCGGTTTCGCCGATGATCAACACGCTGGCTTCGCTGGGCGCGACTTGCTGGATGTGCGCCAGCAGCGCCTGGGATTTGGGGTCTTCGAAGACCTGGGCCGTGGCGCGGATCGAGGTCGCAAGAGCGGGCGAGGGCGGTAAGGTTAAAAGCTGCATGGGCACCTCTTCTAGGAGTAGAACGTGGGAATCGGCAGGGACTGGTTCAACGCCCAGTCCCCCAGTTCGTGGAGCTTGTAGTCCACCGGGTCGTGCAAGGTTTGCGTGCGCAGGTTGCGCCAGTGCCGGTCCAGGCGCAGCGAGGCGTGGGTGGAGCGCGCGCCGGTGACTTCGAACAGGCGGCTGCACAGCTCCAGGCCGTTGCGGGTGGCAGCGACCTTGGCCGTGGCGATGGCGATGGCCAGCTCGCCGCGCTCGCTTTCACTGAGGCTCGGGCCCTTGGCCCAGGCCTGGTCCAGCAGTTCGGCGGCGCGTTCTACCAGCAGGCGCACGCCTTCCAGTGCGACCCAGAATTCGCCGTAGTGGTTGAGCACGTACGGGTCCTGGCGAATGTCCTGCACCGTGGATTTATGCCAGGGCCGGGTTTCGGTCAGGGTGTAATTCCGGGCTTCGGCAAAGGCGCCTTCGGCGATGCCGAGGAACATATGGGTGAAGGTCAGTTGAGCGATCAGCGGGCGCAGGCAGGCGAAGGGCGTACTCAGCGGGCCGGGATCGAGGAGCAATTCCGACTCTTCCACGCGTACCCGTTCGAAGCTGGCGCTGCCGCTGTCGGTCTGGCGCTGGCCGATGTTGTTCCAGTCATTGTGCAGGGTGATGCCACTGCGCCCGCTGGGGATGGCCGCGATCAGCAGCTTGCCGCCGGCGCTTTCATCCACCGCCGAGGCGATCAGCATTTCCGAGTCGCTGGCTCCGGAGCAAAAGCTCTTCTTGCCGGAGAATTCGCGCCAGCCGTTGTAGGCTTTGACCACCGTGCGCGTGTCCAGCGGGTTGAGGGCGTTGCCCCAGAACCAGTTCTTGCGCGCGGTTTGTTCGAACCAGGGTTGCCATTGCTCCGGGCGTGAGAACAGGCGAACGGTGGCGAGCATCAGGTGATGAAAACCGAAGACGTGGGCGATAGAGCTGTCGACCTTGGCGAATTCGCGAACGATCTCCAGGGTTTCGCTCCAGCGGGCGCCGAGGCCGCCGTACTGGGTGGGAATGCTCAGGGCCAGCAAGCCGCTTTGGCGCAGGGCGTCACGTTCGGTCTTCGGTGTGCCGCCGCGCTCGTCGCGTTCGACGGCAGTGAGGGCAAATTCGGCGGCCAGCAGTTTGGCGGTCTGCAAGGGTGAGGGCAGGACGCTGTTGGGTTTGGCTGTCACGCGGTATTCCTCATGGTGTGCCGGGGGGGGCCCCGGCAGACGGCAGGTCAGGCCTTGGCTTTTGCCGGCAGGACGTCGTTGGCAATCATTTCGCCGAACGGCCCGGTGAGGTTGGTGACGCCGCGCCCGGCCAGGCTGGCGTAGGGTTCCGGCAGCAGCGGGAACACCAGTTCGGCAAAGCGATACGCCTCTTCCAGGTGCGGGTAGCCGGAGAAGATGAAGCTTTCGATGCCCAGGTCTGCGTATTCCTTGATGCGCTCGGCAACTTGCTGAGGGTTGCCCACCAGGGCCGTGCCCGCGCCGCCACGTACCAGGCCGACGCCGGCCCACAGGTTGGGGGCGATCTCAAGGTTGTCGCGGCGCCCGTCGTGCAGGGCGGCCATGCGCCGCTGGCCTTCGGAGTCAAAGCGCGAGAAGGATTTTTGCGCGGCGGCGATGGTTTCGTCGCTGATGTGCTCGATCAGTTTCGCTGCGGCTTTCCAGGCGTCTTCTTCGGTTTCGCGCACGATCACATGCAGGCGAATCCCGAATTTGACGGTGCGCCCGTGGCGGGCGGCGCGCTCACGCACGTCGGCGAGTTTCTCGGCGACGGCGGCCGGTGGTTCGCCCCAGGTCAGGTACACGTCGACTTGTTCGGCGGCGAGGTCGTGGGCAGCGTCCGAGGAACCGCCGAAGTACAGCGGTGGATATGGCTTCTGCACCGGTGGGTAAAGTGCCTTGGCGTTCTGCACGCGCAGGTGTTTGCCTTCGAAATCCACCGATTCGCCCTGCAACACGCGGCGCCAGATCTTGAGGAATTCGTCGGTCACTTCGTAGCGTTCGCTGTGATCGAGGAAGCTGCCGTCGCCGCGGTTTTCGTCGGGGTCGCCGCCGGTCACCACGTTGATCAACAGGCGGCCATTGGACAGCCGGTCGAGGGTGGCGGCCATGCGGGCCGAGACGGTTGGCGAGATGATCCCCGGGCGAATCGCCACCAGGTAACGCAGGCGTTCGGTCAACGGCACCAGCGCCGAGGCAATCACCCAGGAGTCTTCGCAGGAGCGGCCGGTGGGAATCAGCACGCCGTGGTAGCCGAGGTTGTCGGCGGCCTGGGCGACTTGTTTTAAATAGTTGAGGGTGACCGGGCGAGCGCCCTGGGTGGTGCCCAGGTAGTGGCCGTCACCGTGTGTAGGCAGAAACCAGAAAACATCCATGACAAATCCTTAAGCGATTTTCAGCAGAGAGGTGGGATGCGCGGCAAACAACGGCGCGGCGCGTTCTGCAGCAAGGCGAATGCGGGCCTTCAAGGGCTCACTGGTTATGTGGTAATCGGTGAAATCGGCCTCGGTGGCGTACACGCCAATGGGCAAGGTCAGGGCCTGGAAGAAACTGAACAGCGGGCGCAACTGGTGATCGAGTACCAGGGCGTGGCGTTCGCTGCCGCCGGTGGCCGCCAGCAACACCGGGGTGTTGATCAGGGCGTTGAGGTCGACCAGGTCGAACAGGTGCTTGAGCAGGCCGGGGTAGGAGCCGCGATACACCGGCGCGGCAACGATCAGCAAGTCGGCCTGTTCGATGGCCTGCAGTTGCGCTTCGACGTCGGCGGGCAATTCCTGGCGGGACAGTGCGCCGCCCAGCGGCCGGGCAATGTCGCCCAGTTCGATCAGGGTGGCCTGGATCGGCAATTGATCGGCCAGTTCGGCCAGCACCGCCTGGGTCAACACCAGGGTGCGGGACGGACGCCAGGTTCCGCCGGAGAGGGCAACGACATTCAGTGGACGGGTCATCAACAGTTCCTTTTTCAACAGTGGCTCAGGGCAAGAGCAGTAGCAGGGCTTGAGCAAGAGCTGTACCAAGCTGTGCAGCCCTTGACTGGCGTGGCCTCTGTGCCAGGTGTTGGAAAATGGTGGTGTTGTCTGCCTGGTGTTTTGTTGAATGACTGTTGCCTGGGCAACAGTTGCCAGGCGAACAGTGGCGTGAGTGTTGAGGCCATTTATAGAGGGTTGTGTTTATTCCGTAAATGAACGTATTTCCATATTTATAGACCTACATGGAATATAAGGCGCGACTATCAGAAGTGTCGCAAAGGTTGATAGCGACTATCACGGCTGATGATTTTTCACCGTGCAGGGGCGGGAGTAGCCTGTACTCATTGACTTCAGCCCGTTTCGCAGGACCTTCGCCATGAACCGTTTTCTCGCCATTTCCGTATTGCTTGTCACCTCAGTCCTTGCCGGTTGTGCGACACATTCGTCGCCCGAACTGCGTGGCTACTCGGCCGAGGAGAGCAAGGAACTGGCGCTTGAAGCCCTGAGCCGTCGAGGCCTGTCATTTGATGAATACCAACAGAAGAAAGCCGAACTGACCGGCCAGCCACAGAACACCTTCGGTTTCGACCGTCAGGGTGAGATGAATGCCGAGCGCAGCATGACGCTGCACGGTCGCCCCAGTTGAGTCAGTGGCGAGGTCTGAAAAGCCCGAGGTTTCCCACAGGAACCTCGGGCTTTTTGTTTGCCATCCGTTTCCCGGAGCCTGTTAAGCTGAATTTCAGGAGCGTTCCTACGCACTTTTAAATAAAGTGGTCTTTCTTTAACGGCACGGGATCAGGTAAACCATCTTCCTTCCTGATTGCGGCCCCTGAGACGTTGTTCTCGGGAACCTGCTCTGCGAGTCTTTAACGTCATGAATAAACGTCCGCTGTATTTCGACTACGCCGCCACCACGCCGGTGGATGAGCGGGTCATCCAGGTGATGGTCGAGTGTCTGGGCTTCAATGCCAACTTCGGCAACCCTGCGTCCAGTTCCCACGCGTTCGGCCAACAGGCCCGGCAAACGGTTGAGCAGGCACGGGGCCAGGTGGCTGAGTTGGTCGGCGCCGAGCCGGCACAGATTGTCTGGACCTCCGGTGCCACCGAGTCCAACAACCTCGCCATCAAGGGCGTTGCCCAGGCGCGCGGCGTGGCCGGCGGGCACATCATCACCAGCCAGATTGAACACAAGGCCACGCTCGACACCGCTCGCCAGTTGCAGGAAGCCGGGGTTGCCGTGACGTACCTGGTGCCGGACGCCGAGGGTTTGATCAGTGTCGAGGCGGTGAGCGAAGCATTGCGTGAGGACACCTTCCTGGTGTCGCTGATGCTGGTGAACAACGAGCTGGGCACTCTTAACGATATCCGGGCGATTGGCGCACGCGTGCGCGAGCATGGCGCGCTGTTTCACGTAGATGCGGCGCAGGGCGCAGGCAAGGTCGAGATTGACCTGGCCGAATGGCCAGTGGACCTCATGTCATTTTCCGCACACAAACTCTATGGTCCCAAGGGTATCGGCGCGTTGTACGTCGGCCCACGTGCGCAGCAGAAAGTGCTGGCGCAGATTCACGGCGGTGGCCATGAAGGTGGTTTGCGTTCGGGCACCCTGGCAACTCACCAGATTGCCGGCATGGGCACCGCGTTTGCCCTGGCGGCAGCGTCCTTTGCTGAAGAAAAGGCGACCATCGTTGCCTTGCGCGAGCGCCTGCTGGAACAGCTGAATACAATTGCCGGGGTGCGCCTTAATGGCAGCCTTACCCAACGCATTCCCCACACCCTGAGCCTGACGTTCAGCGAAGGCGAGTTCAATTCCGCCGCCTTGAGCGCGGGCATTGCCTTCTCGGCCACTTCGGCCTGCAATTCGGCGAGCAATGCACCGTCCCATGTGCTTCTGGCGCTGGGCCATGATGCCCGCAGCGCAGGTCGCACCATTCGCTTGAGCCTCGGGCGGTTTACCACCGAGCAGGATATCGATCAGGCGGTACAGCTGATCAAGGCCGCACTGGCCAGCGCACCGGCTTTCTGGGCCGTTTGACCCCATAACAATTATTAGTGGTTAGCAGGAGACACGATGAGCACACAGCCTTTGACCCATGGAACGGTTCCCCAGCGCCTGGCGCACACCCGCGAACTGATGAGCCGCGAGGGCATTCATGCCCTGTTGGTGCCGTCGGCGGACCCGCACTTGTCCGAATACCTGCCGGGTTACTGGCAGGGCCGTCAGTGGTTGTCGGGTTTCCATGGGTCGGTGGGCACGCTGATTGTTACTGCGGATTTTGCCGGTGTATGGGCAGACAGCCGCTATTGGGAACAGGCGACCAAGGAGCTCAAGGGCAGTGGCATCGAGTTGGTCAAGCTGCAACCCGGCCAGCCCGGGCCGCTGGAATGGCTCGCGGAGCAGACGCCGGAAGGCGGCGTGGTGGCCGTTGATGGTGCGGTCATGGCCGTGGCCTCGGCGCGCACCCTGGGCAGCAAGCTGGAGGCACGTGGTGCACGCTTGCGCACGGATATCGACTTGTTGAATGAAGTCTGGCAAGACCGTCCAACCTTGCCGAACCAACCGATCTATCAACATCTGCCACCCCAGGCCACCGTCAGCCGTGGCGAGAAGCTCGCAGCCCTGCGTGCCAGCTTGAAGGAAAAGGGGGCCGACTGGCATTTCATCGCGACCCTGGATGACATTGCCTGGCTCTTTAACCTGCGGGGTGGCGACGTTTCGTTCAACCCGGTGTTTGTCTCGTTTGCCTTGATCGGCCAGCAGCAGGCGACGCTGTTTGTGGCCCTGAGCAAAGTCGACGCCGAGCTTCGCGCGGTGCTGGAACAGGATGGCGTGACCCTGCGCGATTACAGCGAAGTCGCAGCGGCGTTGAAGGACATTCCTTCGGGCGCGAGTGTGCAGGTCGACCCGGCCCGGGTGACCGCCGGCTTGCTGGAAAACCTGGGCAGTGGCGTCACGCTGATCGAGGGGCTTAACCCGACCACCTTGGCCAAATCGCGCAAGAGCCTGGCGGACGCCGAGCACATTCGCCAGGCCATGGAGCAGGACGGCGCGGCCCTGTGTGAATTCTTCGCCTGGCTCGACAGCGCGTTGGGCCGTGAGCGCATCACCGAGCTGACCATTGATGAGCACCTGACGGCAGCGCGTACCCGTCGTCCGGGTTATGTGTCGCTGAGCTTCAATACGATTGCCGCATTCAACGCCAACGGCGCGATGCCGCACTATCACGCGACCGAGGAAGAACACGCGCTGATCGAGGGCGATGGCTTGCTGCTGATCGACTCGGGTGGCCAATACCTGGGCGGCACGACCGATATCACGCGGATGGTGCCTATCGGGACGCCAAGCGAAGAGCAGAAGCGCGATTGCACGCGGGTGCTCAAAGGTGTGATTGCCTTGTCCCGCGCGCATTTCCCCAAGGGCATTCTTTCGCCGCTGCTGGATTCCATCGCCCGTGCGCCGATCTGGGCCGAGGGCGTGGACTACGGCCACGGTACCGGTCATGGCGTCGGCTATTTCCTCAATGTGCATGAAGGCCCGCAGGTGATCGCCTATCAAGCCGTCGCCGCACCGCAAACCGCGATGCAGGCCGGCATGATTACGTCCATCGAGCCCGGCACTTACCGTCCGGGGCGTTGGGGTGTGCGCATCGAGAACCTGGTGTTGAACCGTGAAGCGGGCAAGACCGAGTTTGGCGAGTTCCTCAAGTTCGAGACACTGACACTGTGCCCGATCGACACCCGTTGCCTGGAGCCGTCGTTGCTGACGGTGGAAGAACGCCAGTGGTTCAACGATTACCACGCGCAAGTCCTTGAGCGCCTGAGCCCGCTGCTCAGTGGCGCGGCACTGGAATGGTTGCAGGTGCGTACGGCCGCTATCTGAGGGGCTGCAGTTCGGGCGCCTGGGTCAGGGCATCGGCCATGTAGTCGATAAACGCTTTGACCCGGGCGGACTGGCGGCGATTGGGTGCCGAAACGGCATGAATCGGCAGCGACTGCGGGGTGTAGTCCTGCAGCAAGGCGACCACCCGGCCGGCCTTCAGGTCATCAAAGAACAACCACAGGGGCGACAGCGCAATGCCGTGCCCCGCCAATACCATCTCGCGTATAGCCTCGGAGTTATTGCTCTGGGCGTTGCCCTTGATCTTGACGCTGTGCCGCGTCCCGTCCTTTTCGTAGACCCATTGGTTCTGGCTGCTGAGCAGGTTGAACAGCAGGCAATTGTGCCGGGCCAGCTCTTGCGGTGTTTGCGGCGCCGGGTGTTTGGCCAGATAGGCCGGACTGGCGAGGGTGACCCGGTGAGTAGTGCCGATCTGCCGGGCGATCAGGCCGCTGTCGCGCAACTCGCCGATGCGTAGGGTAACGTCCAGGCCTTCGCTGACCAGGTCCTGATTTTGATCGTTCAGTTGCAGGTCAACCTGTACCTGTGGGTATCGATCGAGAAATCCCGCCAGGCGTGAGGCGATGTGCAGGCGACCGAAGCTCACCGACGAGCCAATGCGTAACGGACCGGCGACAGCCTCCTTGCCGGACTGGAAGCTGTGTTCTGCAGCATCCACCGCCGCGAGGATTTGTCGGCAATGGCTGTAATAGCGCTGGCCTTCGTCTGTCAGGGAGAGTTTGCGGGTGCTGCGGGAAATCAGCTTGCCGCCCAGTTCTGTCTCCAGTGCACGCAGTACTTTGCTGATAGTGGGCTGAGTGGTCTGCAACTCCCGGGCAACCGCAGAGAAACTCCCGCGCTCGATCACTCGAACGAAAATGGCCATTGCGTTGAGCTTATCCATGGAGCTACCGATTCATGCCAAATGAGCATGTTCACTATAGCCGTTTAGCGTCTTATCGGCATGAATGGCCGGGCACATCATGGTGATCACTTCCTGATGAATCGAGATCGCGACCATGACTGATACAACTCAAATGCACGCCCTGGTGGTGGATGTGGCGAATGGGCCGTTACGGCTGGCAACGATTCCAAGGCCGACGCCTGGGGATGGTGAGGTGCTGGTGAAGATCAAGGCCAGTGGCCTCAACCCGTTGGATGGGAAAATTCGAGCAGGCGAGGCGGCCCATGCCCGTCAGCCGTTGCCGGCTGTGATTGGCTTGGACTTGGCGGGGATCATCGAGACGGTGGGCCCGGGTATCAACGAGTGGAAGGCGGGCGACGAGGTGTACGCCCTGGCGACGGGAGTGGGCGGCCTCCAGGGTTCGTTGGCGGAGTTTGCCGTGGTGGATGCGCGCTTGCTGGCGAGAAAACCCGTGACCCTGAGCATGCGCGAAGCCGCGGCATTGCCGCTGGTGCTGATCACCGCATGGGAAGGGCTGGTGGACCGTGCGCATGTAGGCCCGGGGCATAAAGTACTGATTCAGGGCGGTGCGGGTGGTGTAGGACATGTCGCCGTGCAAGTGGCTAATGCATTTGGCGCCGAGGTGTTTGCGACCGGTTCAGCCAGGCAGCGGGCGTTGATCGAGGGGCTGGGCGCTACGTTTATCGACTACCAACAGCACACCGTCGAGGAGTATGTAGCCTTGCACACGGCGGGCGAAGGTTTTGACATTGTGTATGACACGGTGGGCGGGCCGACGCTGGATGCATCCTTCCGGGCGGCCAGGACTTATCACGGGCATGTGCTGAGTTGTCTTGGCTGGGGTTCTCATAGCCTGGCGCCGTTGTCGTTTCGCGGGGCGACT
The DNA here is from genome assembly GCF_013385495.1 of Pseudomonas sp. F8002. Lineage (NCBI taxonomy): Bacteria > Pseudomonadati > Pseudomonadota > Gammaproteobacteria > Pseudomonadales > Pseudomonadaceae > Pseudomonas > Pseudomonas sp. F8002. Next base: position 61,656 of record NZ_JACAPW010000034.1, read on the forward strand.
TACTCCGGGGTGTTTACCCTGCTGCCGATGCTGACGGGCAAGGGGCGGGAGCACCACGGGCAGATCCTTGCCGAGGCGGCGCAGTTGATTGATGACGGGAAGCTCACGCCGATTCTCGACGGGCATCAATTCGACCTGCACTCGGCAAACGCCGCCTGCGAGTTACTCGCCGGCGGCGCTCAAGGGCGTCTGGTGATTGAAATCTAGCTCAGCGCTTCGCGGACAAACTCCAGGCGGTCCTGGCCGAAAAACAACTGGTCGTCGACGAACATCGTAGGTGCCCCGAATACGCCGCGCTGGATGGCGTGCTCGGTATTGTCCTTGAGGGTGGCCTTGACGGCATCGTCATTCGTCAACGCGAGGACTGCTTCGGGATCAAAGCCGTGTTCAGCCAGCACCGCAGCCACCACAGCAGGATCACCCAGGTGACGGCCTTCTACCCAAAGGGCACGGAACAGGCAATCGATGAAATCCTGAAAACGCTCGGGTTGGCGCATTTGGACACCGGTGACAGCGCGCATCAGCGTCAATGTATTGATGGGGAAGTGCGGGTTGAACTTGAGCGGAACGTGGTAGCGCTGGGCGTAGCGTGCCAGGTCCTGGAACATGTAGCGGCCTTTGGCGGGAACGGTGGCCGGTGATGCATTGCCGGTGGCCTTGAACACCCCGCCCAGCAGCATTGGCTTGTAAATCAGCTGGGTGCCGGTTGCAGCGCACAGGCCTGGAAGTTGGGTATAGGCCAGATAGGTGGCAGGGCTGCCGAGGTCGAAGAAAAATTCTACTGTTTTACTCATGCTGGATACTCGCAGTTTATTGTTATGGGGCGTGCTTACCAGGGTTCATTCCAGGGGCGCAGGTCCAGCTCGAAGGTCCAGGCGTCCCGGGGCTGGCTGTGCAGGTACCAATAGTTATCGGCGATGTGGTCCGGATTGAGAATGCCGTCCTGATCCTTGAGGGCGTATTTTTGCGGGAAGTTGTCGCGGATGAAGTCGGTGTCGATGGCGCCATCCACGACGACGTGGGCGACGTGGATATTCCGTGGGCCCAGTTCGCGAGCCATGCTTTGCGCCAGTGCACGGATCCCGTGTTTGGCTCCAGCGAACGCGGCAAAGCCGGCGGCTCCACGCAACCCGGCCGTGGCACCGGTAAACAGGATGGTGCCGCGGTTACGGGTGACCATGCGCTTGGCCACTTCCCGCGCGTTGAGGAAGCCTGAGAAACAGGCCATCTCCCAAATCTTGAAGTACTTGCGGGCGGTTTCTTCCAGGATGCTGCACGGCACATTGGCGCCGATGTTGAACACGAAGGCTTCGATGGGGCCCAGCTCGGTTTCAATCCGCTCGATCAGCGCGATAACGTCTTCTTCCTTGCGGGCATCGCAGGCAAAGCCATGCGCCTCGCCACCTGCTGCGTGGATGCTATCCACCAAGGGTTGCAGTTTATCGGCGCTGCGCCGGGTGACGCAGGCGACGTAACCCTCACGGGCGAAACGCTTGGCGATGGCACCACCTGTGGCATCGCCGGCACCCACTACCAGTACGATTTTCTTGTTGTTCGTCATGGGAGATCCTTTAGTAAACGATCGTTTGCCAAACGAACGTTATGCTACGATCCAGCAGGCGTCAAGCTGACAGCACAGTGGAGGAAGCGATGCGATATTCGGCTAGTCACAAGCAGCAAACCAGGGAAAAGCTTCTGAACAGCAGTGCGGCACTGGCGAAGAAAGAGGGTTTTGCCAGTGTCGGGGTGGATGGCTTGATGAAGGCCATTGGCTTGAGTGGCGGTGCGTTTTATAGCCACTTCGCTTCGAAGGATGAATTGTTCAGTTCGATTGTCGAGCGTGAATTGAGCCACAGCCTTGAGCGATTGAATGGCGACGGGGTGCAAAGCCGTGAGCGGCTGGATCGCTGTTTGAAGTTCTACCTGAGCATGGCCCATGTGGAGCAATCCGAAGCCGGATGTGCGTTGCCGAGCCTGGGGGCGGAGATTGCGCGATCTGATGTGGCCGTTCGTCAACAGGCGCAGGACTGGATTTGCCGATTGCAGGTGGGGTGGGCAGCAACACTGGGCAGCGGGGCCCTGGCGTGGTCGATTCTGTCGCAATGCATCGGCGCCCTGGTGGTGGCGCGGATGATGGTCGACCCGCAGGTGCAGGCACAGGTCCTGTCATCGAACTACGAGGTGCTCAGCCAGCAGCTGTCGAGGCTGTGAGGTCATCGACAGTTACTTGCAGATGACAATCATGCTTCGGCTTGTGTAGCCGGCGGGGTTAAGACCGAACGGGTAGTCGCCTGGATCTTCGGCGTTGTCCCCCGACTTGGCGATGACTTTATAGCCTTTGGCGCCACACGAATTAGCTGCACTGGCGTAGCACTGGTCCCAGGAAGAGGACAGGCCTGAGCAGTTGATATGCAGGCCCTTCTTTCCCCGTTTTACTTCGGTCTTGGTGGTCGCGGCACAACCTGCAATTGCCACAATCATGAACAGCATCAAAATTCGCTTCATTACTATCCTTAATAGCCGCCTCGCTTAAGTGCACGAAGCTGGCTTTGCTCGCTCTCGAGTGTAGCGTTCATGATGTCCTTATCGAAAATCTCCATGAATGACACTGGGTTACGACCTAAACATGGCCTAATTGAGCGGCAAATGCCATAGCTACGTCAAATCCTGAATCAATCGGCTGGAACGAGTGGTTTTGATTCGTTACGCATGGTCAGGGTTGCACCCACCGAGGCCAGGATAATGCAGGTGATGGCCAGCCATTGCGCCAGGGACAAGTGCTCTTGAAGGAAAAACAGCCCGGACAGGGCGCCGAACGCGGGTTCGATACTCATCAGGGTTCCGAACGTGCGGGCTGGCAGGCGAGTCAGGGCGACCATCTCCAGGGTGTAGGGCAGGGCGGTGGATAAAACCGCGACACCAATGGCGATCGGGATCAGCGAGGGTGTGAGGAGTGCGGCGCCCGCGTGGACGATACCTATCGGTGCAACAAACAACGCTGCAATCATTACGCCGAGGGCCGCAGTCTGAACGCCATTGTCGGCGCCGGCCTTTTGGCCAAACAGAATGTAGAGTGCCCAGCACGCACCTGCGCCGAGTGCATAGGCGGCGCCTGTGAGGTCAATGCCGCTGCTGGCTTCGCCCACTGGGATCAATAGCAGAAGTCCGACAATCGCCAAGGCTATCCAGAGAAAGTCTACGGCGCGTCGCGAAGCGTAGATGGCGACTGCCAGTGGGCCGGTGAATTCGAGGGCTACTGCGATTCCCAGCGGAACGGTGCGCAGCGACATATAGAAGAGGAAGTTCATTCCCCCCAGCGCCATCCCGTAGACGATCACCGTCTGCAGCGACTTGGCTGTCAGCTTGGCGCGCCATGGTCGTAAAAGGAGCAGCATGATCACACTGGCGAAAATCAGGCGCAGGGTGGTGGTGCCCTGGGCGCCCACGATGGGGAACATGCTTTTGGCGAGTGAGGCGCCTGATTGAATAGAGGCCATGGCAATGAGTAGCAGGCCGACCGGAAACAGTGTCGAAGCCAGGCTACGCGGGGAAGTGGTCATTGAGGGTATTCGTCCGAGGTCGTATTGAAAGAAACCGAGAGGCTATGATGCTTAACTGTCGAGCGTTGAGCAATATATTGCTCAGTTAGTTTAGGGTTCCTTCCTATATAGACGAATTCCGTGATTGTCGGGATGGATTGATAGAAAAGCTGAATTAAG
>NZ_JACAPW010000035.1:0-32554 GCF_013385495.1 Pseudomonas sp. F8002
ACGCCGGGTTAGCCGTCCTGGGCCAGGGATGGCCCATGACGGCGGCCCACGGTCCAAAGCCGCTGTAAGAGCGGAACCAATAGCCGCCGTTACCGCAGCAACGGATATGTACTCAAACCTCACGCCCCCCAAGGCCGAGCTGTTGCCTGACCAACACTTCCCACACACATTGTCGTTTTCAGCAATCCCCCAACCCTCCAATCCCCCCTGTTTACAGGCCCAAAAACCCGGCATGCCTTGTGCAATGACCCAGTTCCCGGACTTTAGGCCTGACCCATCATGCAAGAACCCGCCCCTTACCCGCGACGATCCAGCCCGTTGCTCCTTATCGGCACCGCCACACTCTGCGGCCTGCTCCTGGGCTGCGGCCAAGGCAGCTCCACCGTCACCCGCAGTGACCAGCCGGTAAAGGGCGGCACCCTCGTGTACGCCACCGACCGCGAACCCACCTGCCTCGACCCCCACGTGGCCGGCGACATGCCCCAGGTGTTCGTCGCCCAGCAGTACCTCGACTCCCTGGTCTCGATGGACGCCGACGGCCGCATCGGCCCCTGGCTCGCCAAGACCTGGGAAGTCTCCCCCGACGGCCTGACCTACACCTTCCACCTGCGCAACGACGTGCACTTCACCGACGGCACCCCGTTCAACGCCGCGGCGGTCAAGGCCAACCTCGACCACATGGCCAACCCCAAGACCCAATCCAGCACCGCAGGCGGCTACATCCGCCAATACCGCAGCACCGACGTGCTCGACGAATACACCGCAGTGGTGCACCTGGCCACGCCGTACGCGGCCTTTCTTGAAGTTCTCGCCCAAGGCTTCCTCGGCATCGAGTCCCCCACAGCCCTGCTGCGCTCGCGCGATGTGAACTGCGAAAGCCCGGTCGGCAGCGGCCCGTTCAAGGTCGTGCGCTGGGACCGGCAAAGCCAGGTCGAGCTGGTGCGCAACCCCGACTACAACTGGGCGCCACCCACCGCCAAGCACCAGGGCCCGGCCTGGCTCGACCGGATCGTCTGGAAGTTCATCCAGGAACCTTCCGTGCGCTTCGCCTCGTTGCAGGCTGGCGAGGTCGACGTGATCGAAGCCTTGCCGCCCGAATCCCACGAGGCCGCTCGACGCAACCCGGACCTGACCCTGGTGATCGCCCAACGCCCCGGCAACCCCACCAACGGCACGCTGAACATTACCCGTGCGCCGTTCGATGACGTGCGAGTGCGCGAAGCCTTTGTGCGCAGTTCCGACATCGAGGGCGCGTTGAAGAGCGTGTACTTCAACGAATTCCCCCGCGCCGGCGGGCCGCTGAGCCCAGCCACGCGCTTTTACAGCCCGGAGTTCCAGCACGCCCAGGATTACGACCCGGCCCGGGCTGCTCAGTTACTCGACCAGTCCGGCTGGACCCAGCGCGACAGCGAGGGCTACCGCACCAAGGACGGCAAGCGCCTGCAAGTTCACGTGGTGATGGGCAACCGCACCCCACCGTCGGAATACACCTTGTGGGAGCAGGTGCAGGCCACCACCCGGCAGGCCGGCTTCGAGCTGATCGTCGACCAGATGAGTGACGTGCAGGCCACCAAACGCCAGGCCGACTGGGACTACGACATTCGCCTCGGCTACTGGAACACCAACACCGCCGACGTGCTCCGGATCATCTTCGGCAGTGAGTTCATCAGCCCGGCGGGTGTCGGTGGTTACCACCAGAACACCGCAGGCTTCAGTGACCCGGCGTTCGACACGCTGATCCGGCAAGCCCTCACCACCCAGGACAGCGAGCAGCGCCGGGCGCTGTATTACCAGGCGCAGAAAATCGCTTCCAGCCAGTACCTGCAATTGACCACCTACCCGCAAAGCACGCGGCTGGGTATCTACAAGACCACCCAGGGCGTGCGGCTGGAGCCGTCGCTGGCGGTGACTTATCTCTATGACGCATGGGTGAACAAATGAGCGACACATCACTTGCCAACCCACGGCGCGAGCGCCTGGCCCGGCTCGGCAAACGTGCGCTGTGGCGCCTTGCCGGCGGCGTGCTGGTGCTCTGGGCGGTGGCCACGCTGACGTTCTTTGCCTTGCGCCTGATGCCCGGCGATCCGGTGCAGGCGATCCTCGGCGGCCCGAGCGGCAACCCCACCCCCGAGACCATCGCCGAAGCCACCCGCGAGTACGGCCTCGACAAACCATTGGCGGTGCAATACGCGCTGTACCTCGGGCGCCTGGTGCAGGGTGACCTGGGGGTTTCCTATTCCCAGCACCTGCCGGTGACCCGCGTCCTCGCGGAGCAATCCTGGCCGACCCTGGAACTCACCCTGACATCCCTCGCACTCGCCTGGGTTCTGGTGCTGGCGCTGACGGTGCTGACGGCGGGGCGCCGGCGCTGGGTTGCCAGCCTGGCCTCGTTGGCCGAAACCCTGGCCGCCGCGTTGCCGCATTTCTGGCTGGGGATTCTGCTGCTGGCGGTGTTTGCGTTCGGCCTGCGGCTGTTCCCGCCGGCAGGCAGTGATGGCTGGCGCACCCTGGTGTTGCCGTCGTTCGCCCTGGCGATTCCGCTGGCCGGGTTTATCGCCCAGGTCACCCGCGAATCCCTGGATTTGACCCTCGACCAACCCTTCATCCTGACCGCCCGCACCCGTGGCCTGAGTGACTTCAACGTGCGCTTCAAACACGCGTTGCGCCACGCCGTGTTGCCGGGTATCTCGCTGTCGGGCTGGGCCATCGGCGCGTTGATCAGCGGTGCCGTGGTGATCGAAGTGATTTTTTCCCGCAAGGGCCTCGGCCGCCAGTTGTACCAGGCGGTGCAGGCCCAGGACCTGCCGCTGACCATCGGCATCAGCCTGGTGGTCGCCGCCGGTTACGTGCTCGCCAATATCCTGGTCGACCTGCTGTACCTGTGGGTCGACCCTCGCCAACAGGAGCTTCCAGCATGAGTGGCCTGACCCTGGAAACACCGCTGCCCGCACTGCGGATTCAACGCACCACTCGCACGCTGCGCCTCGGCCCGCTGTTGGCGATTACCTTTCTGTTGCTGGTGATCGTCGCGGCGCTGGTGCCGCAGTTGTTCGCCTACAGCGACCCGCTGGCCATCGTGCCCCGCGATGCGTTTCATTCGCCGAGCCTGGCCCACTGGTTCGGCACCGATCAGTCGGGGCGGGATATTTTTTCGCGGGTGATCCATGGCACTCGCCAGTCGTTGTTCATCGGCCTGGCAGCCACGGCGATTGCGATGACCATCGCCATCGTGCTTGGCCTGTTGGGCGGGCTGGGCGGCGCGCGGGTGGACCGCGGCGTGGGTTGGTTGCTGGAAGTGCTGTTTGCGTTTCCGAGCCTGATCCTGGCGCTGTTGTTCGTGGCGATTTTCGGCAGCGGCATCGGCCCGCTGATCGTCGCCACCGGGCTGGGCAGTGCACCGGGTTATGCGCGGATGGTCCGTGGCCAGGTGCTGGCGGTGCGCAACGCGGGCTATATCGAAGCTGCCAGGGCCCTTGGGCATCCGCCATTGCGCATCATCCTGCGCCAGTTGCTGCCGAACGCCATGCGCCCGTTGATCGTGACCCTGACCATGGGCGTGGGCCAGGCGATTGTCTGGGCCTCGGCCCTGAGCTTTCTCGGCCTGGGCGCGCGCCCGCCGGCGCCGGAGTGGGGGACCATGTTGTCCATGGGCCGCGACTTCATCGCCAACGCCTGGTGGCTGACGTTCTTCCCCGGGCTGTTCATCGTATTGACCACGCTGTCGACCACGGTCACTGGCCGTTACCTGCAACAACGCCTAGAGGGCCGTCTTTCATGAGCGACCAGAAACGCTTGATCGTTGAAGGGCTGTCCATCGAGTTTGCCGGGCAGTCGGTGGTGCGCAATCTGTCTTTCACCCTGGAGCCTGGCAAGACCCTGGCGCTGGTGGGCGAATCCGGCTCCGGTAAAAGCGTCACCGCCCGCAGCCTGATCGGCCTGGCGGGTGCGGGCGCGAAGGTTACGGCGCGCACCTTGAGCTATGACGGTGTGGATTTGCTCAGCCTGTCGGAACGCGGCTGGCGTCGTTTGCGTGGCAATGGCATCGGCTTCGTGTTGCAGGACGCACTGGTGTCCCTCGACCCGTTGCGGCCGGTGGGCAAGGAAATTCTCGAAGTGCTGGAGACCCATCGCTGGGGCGACCGTCGCAGCCGTGGCGAACGCGTCATCGAACTGCTGGACCTGGTGGGCGTACCCGAACCGCAACTGCGTGCCCGCCAGCGCCCCGATCAACTCTCCGGCGGCCTGCGCCAGCGTGCGCTGATTGCCAGCGCACTGGCATTGAACCCCGGCCTGGTGATTGCCGATGAACCGACCACGGCGCTGGATGCCACGGTGCAGGCGCAGATCCTGCAGGTATTGCAGCAGATCAAGACCCGTGGCGATTCGCTGCTGATCATCAGCCATGACCTGGCAGTGGTCGCGCAATTGGCGGATGAGGTGCTGGTGCTGCGCCACGGTGAAGTGGTGGAGCAGGGGCCGATGGATCAGGTGCTGCTCAACCCGCGCCACGCCTACACACGCTCGTTGCTGGATGCGGTGCCCGCCGAGCATGCCCGGGGCACACGCCTGTCGCCGGAGCGCAGCAACGCTGTGGCGCAACCACGGCCCGGCGCGGATTCGCCGGTGCTGCTCAAGGCCTCCGGCCTGGGCAAGCGGTATGTCGGCCCCGATCAACAGTCGCGCCAGGTGGTGGATAACGTCAGCTTCGAGCTGCGCGCCGGTCGCACCCTGGGCATCGTCGGTGAATCCGGCTCCGGCAAAACCACCGTGGCACGCATCGCCCTCGGCTTGCTGCAACCGGATGCCGGTGAGGTGCGTTTTCTCGACCAGCCATGGGCCGCGGCAGGTACCGAGCGGGTCGAGGAAAAGACCCGCCGTGTGCATCGCCGGGATATCAGCGTGATTTATCAGGACCCGCTGAGTTCGTTCGACCCGCGCTGGACGGTGGGGCAGATCCTCAGTGATGCGCTGGACGTTGCCGGTATCGACGCCGAGCAACAGGCGGCCCGCGTGACACAGTTGCTCGACCAGGTACGCCTGGCGCCGCAATTGGCCGAGCGCCGACCGTTGCAACTGTCGGGCGGGCAGCGCCAGCGCGTGGCGATTGCCCGGGCGATTGCCAGCAACCCCAAAGTGATTATCTGCGACGAGCCGGTGTCGGCGCTGGACGTGTCGGTGCAGGCCCAGGTCCTGGATCTGCTGGCCGACCTGCAAGCCTCGCTGGGCCTGGCCTACCTGTTTATCTCCCACGACCTCGGGGTGATTCGCCACGTCAGCGACGAAGTGTTGGTGATGCGCCACGGCCAGGTGGTGGAAAGCGCCAGCGTCGAGACGTTGTTTGAATCGCCCCAGCACGAATACACCCGGCGCCTGCTGGGCGCGGTGCCACGCCTGCCCGGCAGCGGCACGCAGTTGGTGGTGCCGGCCCTGGAGCCGGAAAACCCCGGCTGGCTGTTTGATGAATCGCGCCTGTGGAAAATCGCCATCTAGACCTGAATCAAGGAAGTGCCATGAGCAAGTTGTCTGCTGTACCCACGCCGCCGGTTGTAACGGTGGCCGAACTGAACGCCCGCGCCGACCGCATCCTGCCGCAGATTGCTGCCGGCGCTGCGCAACGTGAGCGTGACCGCCAACTGCCGTATGAGGCCGTGGCGCAGATCGCCCAGGCCGGGTTGTTTACCGTGCGGATTCCCAAGCGGTTTGGCGGCGCCGGTGGTTCGGTCAAGGACGTGATTGCCTTGCTGATTCGCATCGCCTCGGCCGACTCCAACGTGGCCCAGGCGCTGCGCCCCGGTTTCGGGTTTGTCGAAGGCCTGCTGGCGTCCCGCGCCGAGGGGGCGGAGGAGGAGCGCGAGCGTTGGTTCGGGCGCTACCTGCAAGGCGCCGTGATCGGCAATGCCGGCTGGGAAGTCGGCGGTGCCAACGGTTCGATCAGTGCGCGCATCGTGCGTGACGGTGAGCACTTTCGCGCTTGCGGCAGCAAGTACTACAGCACCGGTTCGCTGTATGCAGATTGGGTCAGCGCCGTCGCCCTGGACGAGAATGACCAGCCCGTGTCGTTCATCCTGCCGCGTGACCGCCAGGGCCTGGAGTTGCTGGATGATTTCGACGCCATGGGCCAGCGCCTGACCGCCAGTGGCACCACCCATCTGCATGATGTGCAGGTGTTGGCCAGCGAGATCCGCACCCGCACCGTCGAGGAAGGCAAGCGCACGATTGTCACGCCGTTCCTGCAAGTGTTCCTCGCGGCGGTGCAGGCCGGTATTGCGCGCAATGCGCTGAATGATGCGGTGACCTTTGCCAAGGAGCATGCGCGGCCGATCAAGCACAGCAGCGCCACGCGCTCGGTGGATGACCCGTACGTGGAACTGAGTGTGGGCGACGTCTCGGCCCGGGCCTTTACCGCCGAAGCGGTGGTGTTGCACGCGGCGGACTCCATTGACCGCGCCTGGGCTGCGGATCTTGATGCGGTGGCCGTCGACCAGGCGGCAGTGGACGTGGCCCAGGCGCAATACATCGCGGCGGAGTCGGCGCTCAAGGCCGCCGAGCTGGTGTTCGACGTGGGTGGCGCTTCGACCACCGGCCGCGCGCATAACCTGGACCGGCACTGGCGCAACGCGCGCACCGTGGCCAACCACAATCCCCGGCACTGGAAAGCCGCAGCCGTGGGCGCCTGGCAACTCAAGGGCACGCCGCCTCCGACATCGGGGCTGTTTTGAACAAAGCCCTCGACCTTTCACACCCCTTGGGCGAGGTGGGCACCGGGCATGCGCGCCGGGTGCCGATGATCATCGGCTGTGCGCTGTTCATGGAACTGATCGACGCCACGGCGGTGCTCACGGCGCTGCCGCAGATGGCCCAGGATTTCGGCGAGCCCAGCGTGCGCATGAACCTGGTGGTGTCGCTGTACCTGCTGGCGGTGGCGCTGTTCGTGCCGGTCAGCGGTTGGGCGGCCGACCGGTTCGGGCCGCGTCGGGTGTTTATCAGCGCCATCGTGCTGTTCACCCTCGCGTCGGTGGCCTGTGCCTGCTCGGGCTCGCTGTTGCAACTGTCCCTGGCGCGTTTGGCCCAGGGTGCCTCGGGGGCGATGATGGTGCCGGTGGGGCAGGTGATCCTGCTGCGCTGGTCGGCGCGGGAAAACCTGCTGCGTGCCATGTCGTACCTGACGGTGGCGGCGCTGGTTGGGCCGCTGCTGGGCCCACCGTTGGGCGGGCTGTTGGTGACGGTGCTGTCGTGGCACTGGATCTTCCTGATCAACCTGCCAATCGGCGTGCTTGGGGTGATCCTGGTGCTGCGCTATATCCCGGACTATTCCGGGACGCCCGGCCAGCCATTGGACGTTCCCGGCCTGTTGCTCAGCGGTGTGGCATTGGGCGGGCTGGTGTTCGGTTTCGAGGTGCTGGGCCACGGCCTGTTGCCGCGCCAGTGGGCGTTGCTGCTGATTGGCGGCGGGCTGTTGAGTGCCTGGCTGTATGTCCTGCATGCACGGCGGACGGCGTACCCGTTGATCGATTTTTCATTGTTGAAAATCCCGACCTTCGCGGTGAGCTTCTGGGGCGGCAACCTTATGCGCATCGGCAGCGCGTCACAGCCGTTTTTGCTGGTGTTGCTGTTCCAGCTGTGTTTCGGGCTTAACCCGTTGCAGGCGGGGCTGCTGAGCGTGGCCGGTGGCGTGGGTGCGCTGCTGATGAAAATGCTGGCGGTGCGGATTGTCAGCCGCTTCGGTTTCCGGCGCACCTTGATCGGCAATGCGGTGCTCACCGGTGCAACCATCCTGGCGTGCAGCCTGTTCGAGGTATCAACGCCTTACTGGATTGTAATACTGGTGTTATTTGGCAGCGGGATCATTCGTTCGCTGCAATTCAGCACCCTGGGGGCGTTGACCTATGCCGACGTGCCACCGGAACAATCCAGCCGCGCCAGCAGCCTGTCGGCGATGACCATTCAGTTGACGTTGAGTTTATCGGTGGGCATCGCGGCGGGGCTGCTCGGCTTGATCATGGCCGTACGCGGGCATGCCACGGTCGAGCAGAGTGATATCGCCTGGATCATGGCGGGTGCCGGATTGCTGTGTGCCTTGTCGGGGCTGGTTTATCGCAGGCTGTCGCCCCAGGCGGGCTCGGCGATTTATGCAAAACGCGCAGAGGGAATTGGATGATTCGTGCAGCACGTATCGAGGACGCAGGTGACATTGCCTGGGTGCATATTCGCAGTTGGCAGCAGGCTTATCGTGAACTGATGCCGGCGGATTACCTGGCTTCGCTGGAGGCGACGCAGCCTCGGCGTGAAGCCTTTTGGCGGCAGTCGATTGAGCAGGGGAGCGAAGCTGTGTTTGTCGCGCAGGTCGAGGGGCGTGTGGTGGGCTGGATTGTTGTCAGCTCGAGTCGTGATGAGGATGCTGATCCAGGCGTAACCGGTGAAGTGCAGGCGGTGTATGTGCTGGCCGAGCATTGGGGAACGGGGGTGGGCAGGGCGCTGTGGCTCAGGGGGCTGGAGCATCTCGCGAGCCTGGGCCTGGAGACGGCGACGTTGTGGGTGCTGGCTGAAAACCGGCGGGCAGTGCGCTTTTACCAAAATGCAGGATGGATAGCGCAGCCCGAATCAAGCCGCACCCTTGCTCGGGGCGGTCGTGAATTGGAGGAAATCCGCTACCAATCCCAAAAGTGACGCTGAACCTGTGGCGAGGGAGCTTGCTCCCGCTGGGCTGCGCAGCGGCCCCAAAATCCTGGGAGCGCTTCGCACTCCAGCGGGAGCAAGCTCCCTCGCCACAGGGGAATGTTTGTCTGGTTCATGGGGCACAGTTGCTGCCTATTGAGATCGTTCCCACGCTCTGCGTGGGAATGCCGCTCTGGACGCTCTGCGTCCGCTCTTAAAATCGTGACGCAGAGCGTCACCGGATGCATTCCCACGCAGAGCGTGGGAACGATCACACTCACCATTTTTGCCTGAAAGCTGCGCGGCCACAGGCGTCATTCAGGAATGTCATTGGCCATGAGTTCGTCTTTTTCATTGTTTCGCACCTGGAATGTCCAGCACTTGCCATCGACGCCGGCGGCGTTTGTGCGGCATTTCATCGGGCATTTCAAAGGTTGGTACCTGGCTATCCTGCTGCTGCAGATCGCCGCGGTGGTGTGTTCGATTCTGACGCCCTGGGGGCTGGGGCAGATCACCCGCACCGTGAGCAACGGGCTGGAAGCGGAGCGTGCCTTTGAAGTGCTGCAATGGCCACTGACACTGCTAAGCGCGCTACTGGTGTGCCAGGTACTGTTTACCCGTGCATCGGCAGGCTGCCATATCCACGTCTTGCCGTTGCAGCGGCGCACGGTGACGCATGTGGTGTTCGCCTATCTGCAGCAGCACTCCCATCGTTTCATCAGCAATGAGTTCGCCGGGGCACTGGCGCATCGGGTGGCGGAAATTACCCTGGGCGTGAATCAGACCCTGAGCATCTTGTTGTTCGACCTGATCCCGCTGCTGGTGACGCTGAGCCTGGCCACGGCCTTGCTATGGACCGCATCGCCGTTGTTGGCGTTGTTCATGGCGGGTTGGTCGGTGGCGTTTATCGCTATCTGCTACGTCCTCGCACGCCGCAGTCATCCTCTGGCGCAACAGTATTCGGCAGCGCGCAGCACCAGCACCGGCAAAGTGGTGGATGCGGTCTCCAATCTGGCCAATATCCGCCTGTTTGCGCGCCATGCGTTCGAGCACAGTTACCTCGGCACTTTCCTCGACAAGGAGGTGGCGGCTGCCTACCGATCCCTGGGGTATATGGAGAAAATTCGCTGGTTCCAGGCTTCCTGTGGCGTAGTGCTTAAGCTCGGTTTGTTATTGCTGGCGCTCTACCTGTGGCGCAGCCACCGTATCGACATTGCTGCGTTTGTCATGTCCACCAGCCTTTCGTTGTTGATCATCAGCGATGTGGAAAACCTGTCGCGACGCTTTCTCGAATTCTTCGAAGCCACCGGCAATATCGCCAACGGTGTGCGCACCCTGATCCGCCCCCATGAAGTCATCGACCAACCCGGCGCCAAGGCGCTGATGGTCAAGCGCGGCGATATCGAGTTTCGCGATGTCGGCTTCAGCTATGGCGGTGATCGTTCGATTTTCGAACACCTGAATATCGTCATCCCCGCCGGCCAGAAAGTCGGCCTGGTGGGCGCTTCGGGCTCCGGCAAGTCGACCCTGCTGAGCTTGCTCCTGCGTCTCTACGACGTGCAGCAAGGCCAGGTGCTGGTGGACGGCAAGGACGTGCGCGAGGTGACCCAGCATTCGCTGCACCAGCAGATCGGCCTGATTCCCCAGGAGCCCGGCCTGTTCCACCGCAGCATTCGCGAAAACATCCATTACGGCCGCCTGGATGCCTCGATGGACGAGGTCGCCGAGGCGATCCACCGCGCCGGCGCCAGTGAATTTATCGACAGCATGGAACACGGCTACGAATCGCTGGTGGGCGAGCGTGGGGTCAAATTGTCCGGCGGCCAGCGCCAGCGCATTGCGATTGCCCGGGTGTTGCTGAAAAACGCGCCGATCCTGGTGATGGACGAAGCCACTTCCAGCCTGGACTCGATCACCGAGCGCTTTATCCAGGACAAGCTCGACGAAATCATGGAAGACAAGACCGTGCTGGTGGTCGCGCATCGGCTGTCCACCGTGGCCCACCTGGACCGGATCCTGGTGTTCGACAATGGCCGGGTGATCGAGGACGGCAGCCACGAACAGTTGCTGCGCCAGGGCGGGCAATATGCGCGGTTGTGGAGTCGCCAGTTCAGCGATGCGCTGGATGAAGCGGTGGTGTGACCAGGCGGCGTACCGGGTACGCCGCGCAGTCAGGTCAGATCGAGAGGTGCAGCACCCGGTCATCCTTGGCACCGGCCAGCGGGCGGCGCTTGTTGACCTTCAGCTCACCGAGGTTGATCAGCAAGGTGCGGGTCACGTTGCGGCTCAGCCCCAGCAACTCGGCGGTGTGCACCTGGTTGTGCTGGCACAGCCGGTAGGCGGCGGTGAGCAGGCTGCGTTCCACCTGTTCGTGGAGGTTTTCTATCTGCTCCTCGAACAGCCGCTGGAAGGCCTGGTCGAGCAGGTCATGGGCGGTGGTGCTGTCTTCCTGGCGTTCGATACGCAGGTTGGACATGCGCAGGTCATCGGCCTGGATCACGCCGTCGCGGCAGATCAGCAGGGTGTGGTGGATGACGTTTTCCAGCTCGCGGATATTCCCCGGCCAACTGTAGGTGGCCAGGCGTTGCTCGGCTTCCTTGCTCAAGATGATCTCGCCATAGCCGAGGCGGCGGGTGTAGGTGTCGATGAAGTACTGCACCAGCGGCAGGATATCGCCGGGGCGATCCCGCAGCGGGCTGAGTTCCAGGTTGACCACGTTCAGGCGGTAGAACAGGTCCTCGCGGAAATGCCCGGCGTTGATGGCTTTTTCCAGCTGCACGTTGGTCGCCGCCAGCACCCGCACATTGATCGGAATGCTTTTGCGCGAACCCAGGCGCACTACTTCACGCTCCTGCAATACCCGCAGCAGCTTGACCTGGATCGACATGGGCAGGTCGCCGATTTCATCGAGGAACAGCGTGCCGCCGTTGGCTTCTTCAAACCAGCCGGCCTTGGCACCGAGGGCACCGGTGAACGCGCCTTTCTCGTGGCCGAACAGCTCGGCTTCCACCAGTGATTCGGAGAATGCACCGCAATTCACCGCCACGAATGGCTGCTCCTTGCGGCCACTGAGGTTGTGGATATGCCGTGCGACCAACTCTTTGCCGGTGCCGGTTTCACCGATGATCAGCACGCTGGCTTCGCTCGGCGCGACTTGTTGCACATGCTTGAGCAAGGCCTTGGACCTGGGGTCTTCAAACACCTGCGCGGTGGCGCGGATGGAGGTGGCAAGGGCGGGCGAGGGCGGTAGGGTCAGCAGTTGCATGGTTATCCCTTTGAATAAAAGATCAGGAATAAAACGTCGGGATGGGCGCGGTACCGTTCAGTGCCCACTCGCCCAGTTCATGAAGTTTGTAGTCCAGCGGGTCATGCAGGCTCTGGGTGCGCAAGTTGCGCCAGTGCCTGTCGAGGGCCACCGAGGCGTTGGTCGCCCGTGCGCCGGTGACCTCGAAGACCTTGCTACACAACTCCAGGCCATTGCGGCTGGCGGCGACTTTGGCGGTGGCGATGGCAATCGCCGTTTCGCCGCGTTCCTCGCTGGTCAGGGCCGAGCCCTTGGCCCATGCCGCGTCCAGCACCTGGCCTGCGCGCTCCACCAGCAGGCGGGTGCTTTGCAGCGCCACCCAGAAATCGCCGTAGTGGCTGAGGATGTAAGGGTCCTGGGTGCTGTGGCTGGCGCTGGAGCGGAACCACGGGCGGGCTTCTTCCAGGGTGTATTGGCGCGCTTCTTCGAACGCGCCTTCGGCGATGCCGAGGAAGATATTCGCGAAGTGCAGTTGCGCAATCAGCGGGCGCAGGCAGGCGAACGGAGTACTCAGGGGGCCCGGGTCCAGCAACAGGTCGGACTCTTCCACGCGCACGCGCTTGAAGGTCACGCTGCCGCTGTCGGTCTGGCGCTGGCCCATGTTGTTCCAGTCGTTGTGCAGGATGATCCCGCTGCGGGCGCTGGGAATCGCCGCGATCAGCAACTTGCCGCCGGCGCTTTCATCGATGGCCGAGGCGATCAGCATTTCCGAGTCGTTGGCCCCGGAGCAGAAGTTCTTCTGTCCCGAGAATTCCCGCCAGCCCGTGTGGCGCTTGACCACCGTGCGCGTGTCCAGGGGGTTCAGGGTGTTGCCCCAGAACCAGTTGTTGCTGGCCGTCAGGCTGAACCAGGTTTGCCATTGTGCGGGCGTGGCGAATAACCGGACGGTGGCGAGCATCAGGTGATGAAAGCCGAATACGTGGGCGATGGAGCTGTCGACCCGGGCGAATTCGCGCACCACCTCGAAGGTTTCCGACCAGTTGGCGTCCAGCCCGCCGAATTGCCCGGGGATGCTCAGGGACAACAGGCCGCTGCTGCGCAGTTTGTCGCGTTCGGCCTTGGGCGTACCGCCGCTGGCGTCGCGGTCGACGGCGGTGCGCGCGAACTCGGTCGCCAGGTCACGGGCAATCTCCAGTGGCGTCCTGCGGGTGCAGAGTAAGTTGACCGTCACGCGTGAATACCTCGTTGCTTAAGTCGAGAATGCTCGAGCTGATTTGTTTCAACAGGCAATGGATAGAGCAAGACCCATACCAAGTAACAATAAGCCGATAACTTGCGACTTCTTACGGGGATGCAGGCGCGGACAGTGTCGAATACGCAACTTTTGTTGGAGGGCTGTTGGGATTTGCACAGTTGCGTCCTGTGCCCGCAGGGCGGGGCTTTCGTTATGCTTTTATTGCTTGAACATATAAGTGTTTGTGGGTGATTTTTGTATTGTCCGGAATCGAACATTTCACCAGCAAAGTGTTGCGCTTGTGGCGATTAATAAGGGTGGCCGGCCAGTGTTTATTGAGGCTTGGACGTGGCATGAACCCTGCAAAGTTGAAAATAGAGCGCGACTATACGAATAGATGCTCCAACTAATTCGAGACCCCAGGAGTATTTAATTCATGCGGCAACTGTTTGAACCTCGCGCTCGTCGTTTTGAGTCACTGGCCACCGCGTCCAGCCTTGGCGTGCTGTTGATGTTGATACACGGCGCGGCCTTTGCCGCCCAGGCGGACCCGACCCTGGCCACGGTAGTGGTCACCGGTGCCGAAGCCACCGAAGCGCAAAAGGCCGAGAAGCAACTGTCCAAGGTGCCCGGCAAAACCGCAGTGATCGACAACCGCAAGATCGAACAGGGCCGCGCGGCGAACGCCGAGGACGTGCTGGCGTTGCAGCCGGGCGTATTCGCCCAGGCCACCAGCGGCTCGGGCGCGAACAAGATTTCGATCCGCGGTTCGGGCCTCAATACCTTCTATCAAGGCTATGTGCTGGGGATCAAATTCCTCTACGACGGCCTGCCGTTGACCGGCCCGGGCGGCACCCAGGAAGACATGCTGGACATGGCCTCCGTGGACCACACCGAGGTGCTCTACGGCGCCAACGCCTTCCGTTATTCAGCCTTGTCCCTGGGCGGCGCGATCAACTTCGTGAGCAAGACCGGCCGCACCGATCCAGGCAACTACGCGCGTTTCGAAGCCGGCAGTTTCGGCTATCGCAAGGAGCAACTGAGCACCGGCGGCGTGGACGGCGACAATGACTATTACGTCAGCATCCAGCACAACGAGCGTGACGGTTACCAGGACAACACACCGAACAAGGGGCAGGGGATCGTTGCCAACTTCGGCCACGTGTTCAGCCCGCAACTGGAGACGCGCTTCTACATTCGCTACAAGGAAGAAACCCTCAGCCAGGGCAACACCCTGACCAAATACCAGCTCAAGCACGACCCCACGAGCAACCTCGTGCCCATCGGGCGCAAGAAGGACGGCTCGACGTTGCTGGGCAGCACCACCACCTACACCTTCGACGACAATGCCAAGCTCGAAGTCGGCCTGGGCTACAACGATTACCCGCTGGACAACGGCTGGCGCTATTCGCCAACACCACAGGAATGGCGCTCCCAGGACGTCAACCTGACCTTGCGCTACCTGCGCACCGCCGATACCTTCTTCGGCCTGCGCAGCGACAGCAGCGTGACCTTCAGCAATACGCTGGCGTACCTGGCCGATGTGAAATCCCACAGCAAGGCCACCGGCATCACCCAGCAGAAGACCAACTACACCGGCTCGCGAGACACGGTGTTTTCCCTCGGCAACGAACTGCAACTGAATGACCGCACGTGGCTGTCCACCGGGTTGTCATTGATTGATATCAAGCGCAAGGCGCAGATCGAATACAGCACCGCCACCAACACCAGCGCGTTCCCCAGTGGCGTTGAATACGACGAGACCGACGTCGCCCCGCGCATTGGCCTGCGCTATCAGTTGACTCCGGAATTCGAAGTGTTCGGCAACGTCAGCCGCTCGGTGGATCCACCGGTCACCTGGCAGCTGGGCAGCACCGGCACGCCGTACATCCGTGATGTGCGGCCGCAAAAAGCCAACACCGTGGAGTTCGGTATTCGCGGCGGCCACGGTATTTTTGACGGCAGCCTGACGGTCTACCGCTCGTGGGTGCAGAAAGAACTGCTGTCGGTAGTGGTACGCCAGGCGACGGCTACCCAGGATCAACTGGTGGCCACCTCCAACGGCAGCGCGACCATTCACCAGGGCATCGAAGCCGGCTTGAATGCGCAACTGTGGGACGGCGGCAACGGCGACAGCGTGACCCTGCGCCAGGCCTATACCTTCAACGACTTCCACTACCGCAACGATGCGGTGTTCGGCGACAACCAGCTGCCGGGCCTGCCGCGCCAGGTCTACCAGGCCGAGCTGGAATATCGCCAAGGCAGCGGTTTCTACGCGCAGCTCAACGCCCGGGCGGCGTCCAGCTATTACGTCGACTTTGCCAACTCCCTGAGTGCGCCGTCCTACACCTTGTGGGGGGCCAAGGTGGGCTACGAGGCCCCGAGCAAGAAGTGGGAAGTGTTCGTCGATGCACGCAACCTGACCAACAAGCGCTATGCCACGGCCACCAACACCGCGTACGACGCCAAGGGCCAGGACTCGGCCAACTTCTATGTGGGGGATGCGTTCAACGTGACCACGGGGGTGGCGTTTCACTTCTGACCGCAGGCCGGCGCTCTAACAAACAAAGGAAATCCTTGTGGGAGCTGTCGAGCTTTAGCGAGGCTGCGATGGCATCACCTCGGTGTACCTGAAGCACCGAGGTGTCCGCATCGCAGGCAAGCCAGCTCCCACACTGGATTTTTGTAGTGGCTGGAGATTCAGTTCTGCGGCCGCTGTTTGGTCGAGTCCAGCTCGGCCTTTTTGCCGGTGCTGATCTCGGTGATCTGCGCCGACTTGGCGATCGCGAAATCAAAGGTGTCCTGCATCTTGGCGATCGCATCGGTCGCCGTGCCGTTCAGGCCACCGTTGGCCGCCCAGTCGAAGTTCCACACCCCGGAAAAGTTATCGGCACCCGCCACATCATGGGTTTCGATCGCGGTGAACACGTCGGGGTGGCGTTCCATGTACTGGGCCGCAGCGCTCACATCGGCGGGCACCTTGCCCGAGGCATTGCTGGCCAACTGTGAAAGCTCTTGCTTGGTAATTGCCGACTTGCCCGACTGGCGCATGTAATCGGCGATCACCTTGCTCGACTTGGAAATATTCAACTTGTCGTCGAATACCGACGTCGAGGCTTTTTGAGTGGTCGGTCCGCCACCGGCGGGTGTTACGGTAGTAGACATCGGCGCTGCTCCCTCAATGAATTGGATGACATCGAAGCCGACGTTAGCATGGGCAATTGGCCATTTATCACCGGCTTCACAACAATTCGCAGCGGCCGGAAAATTTCACAGCGTTTCACCTGCATCCAACTTGGCCAGCAGACTCTGGCCCCGTTGCCACAGCGCGTCCTGTTTGGATTCAGGCATGCGGTCGAGATTTTTATAGAGCATGGCCATGCGCTGATTGCCCCGCAGCAGGTCGCCGTGGCGCATCAGGAAGTGCCAATAAAGCGCATTGAACGGGCAGGCATTGTCAGCGGTACTTTCCGTGACTTTGTACGCACAGCCTCGGCAGTAGTCCGACATGCGCTTTATATATTGGCCGCTCGCGCAATAAGGCTTGGAACCCAGGTAACCGCCATCGGCATGCATCACCATGCCCAGGGTGTTGGGCAGCTCGACCCAGTCGAACGCGTCCATGTAGATCGCCAGGTACCACTCGCATATCTGGCTGGGCACGATGCCGGCCAGCAGGGCGAAATTGCCGGTGACCATCAGCCGCTGGATGTGATGGGCATAGGCATGTTTCAGGCTCTGGCCGATCGCCTGGCGCATGCAGTTCATTTGCGTCTCGCCCGTCCAGTAGAACTCCGGCAGCGGGCGGCTGTTGCCGAATGCATTGCCTGCGGCATAGTCGGGCATCTTCAGCCAGTACACGCCGCGTACATATTCACGCCAGCCAATCAGTTGGCGGATAAACCCTTCGGCAGCGTTCAGCCCGATGCTGCCCGACCAATAAGCCGCCTCCACATCGCTGCACAGCTGGCGCAGGTCCAGCAGGCCGATGTTCAGGGCTGCGCTGATACGGGCGTGAAACAGGAACGGCTCGTCGCTGGCCATGGCGTCCTGGTAATCACCGAATCCAGCCAGGCCATAATCCAGAAAGTAGTCCCAGAGGGCCTGCGCGTCGGCGTGGGTCACGGGGTAATCGAAGGTGTCGAGGGAACCGTAGTGGCTGCTGAAGTGTTTACCTACCAGCGCCAGCACGTCCTGGGTGATCGAGTCCGAGCTGAAGCGCGCCGGGTAGGGCGCCCTGGTGCCCTTGGGCAATGCCTTGCGGTTGTCGGCATCAAAGTTCCAGGCACCGCCCACTGGCGTACCGTCACCGTTGAGCAAGAGCCCGCTCTTGCGGCGCATCTCCCGGTAGAAGTACTCCATGCGCAGTTGTTTTTTACCGCTGGCCCAAGCGGCGAACGCGTCACGGCTGCACAGGAATCGGTGGTCGGCATGCCACTGGACCGGCAAACCGCAGTCCTTCAGGGATTGCTCCAGGCGCCAGTCACCGCATTCGGTCAGGTGTATTTCCCGGGGTTGCATCAGCGATTGCCAGCGCCTTAACTCGCCGGGCACCGAGCCGGTGTTTTGCGGATCGTCCAGGGGCACGTACTGCACCCGCAAGCCACGCTGCTGCAACGCCTGGGCAAAATGGCGCATGGCGCTGAAGACCAGGACGATTTTTTGCGGATGGTGGGGCACATGGCTGGCTTCCTCCATGACCTCGACCATCAAGACCGCATCGCGCTGGCTGTCCAGCCCATCCAGTGAGGCCAGGTCAAACGACAACTGGTCGCCCAGCACCAGGCACAGGTTTCGAACTGCCTTGGTCACCACGGCGCTTCCAGGGAAAATGGCGTTCGCAGTGGCTCGATAGCGCCTTCTCGCCGGCCGCACATTTCGTCATGCACGCACTGATGCACCAGGGTGCAGGGAAACGCAGGGACCGCCTGCAACACGTCACGCAAGTGATTGACGGAGCGAAAGTGCAGGGGCTTCGCCGACTCGTCCAGCAGCGTGAACTGGCCGTGGTCCAGCGTTACGCGCGCCAGATAGAAACCACCTTCCAGCGACAGCAGTTCCATTTCGCGTACAGCGCCTTGGGTGGCCAGTTTGGTCAGGGCTTGCAGGTTCATGGTTCACTCCTTACCGGTCAGGGTTGTGAAGACTGGCGACGGAAGAACAACGTCACCTGGCCGACTTCCACACCCAACTTGGACATGCTGGAGCGGTTGATCAACGTGTCTTCGTCCATCAGGTACATCCAATCGTCGAGGCTCATTTCGTAGACGGATCCATCAACCGGCAGGTTCAGGACGTAGCGCCAGCGCAGTGCGTTGCCCGCCACTTCGCCCCTGGCCTCGCCCACCACATCACCGGCCCGTCCGCGCCAGTGGTTGGGACCGTCCGGGGTGAGGGTCCAGACACGTTGCTGGCGAGTACCATCGCTGTATAGAAAGCGCTCATCGAGAATCAGGTTTTCACCCTCGCGGCGGCTGGCGATATTCACCTCGAAACGCTTGGCCACTTCACCCGAGCGTTTCTCAAAGATGCCCCAGGCCTTGACGGGCTTGCTGAAGAATTGCATTAGGTCCAGTTGCGGTTGCTGGTCGGCGTAGTGCTTAACATCCACGCTGCCACAACTGCTCAGGCCGAGCACCAGGGCCAGCGAAACCAATAGACGGGTCATTGCGGTTCTCCCCGATAGGGCTTGATACTGTTGATACTTGTACAAAATAATAAATTTGTACAGGTATTTAGCGCATTACCAGGATGTTACCGGCTTCCGGCCTGCCCATTTATGGCGGGTATATGCAGCCTCAGGGGACCAGGTGCAGATGATCGTTCCCACGCTCTGCGTGGGAATGCCGCCTCGGACGCTCCGCGTCCCGCTGGCACCGCCGGATTGACGTCTCGCGCAAGGGTGACGCGGAGCGTCACGGTATGCATTCCCACGCAGAGCGTGGGAACGATCGACAATGGGCATACGCCGGCAGCGGTATCGCCCGTTCCTACGCAGACCGTTCCCACATAGATTTCAGGTTGCTTCCAGACCTTCTCGCCGCTAACCTTCGCGGGTCGCTGCCAATTCAGCGAACGGGTGTGGTAGCCCGGCTATTTCATAGATCCCAAAACGCTCAAGGGCGTTTTTTTGTGCGGGCTGCTTTGTGGCGGCTGTGCATGGGAGGCTTCGGCCTGCCGGGTTTCTATGACCGGTCTACCACCCCGTGTACAGTCGCCTCCTTAATCGTGTGGTAGCGAGCGTGGAGGTGCTTACTCATAGAGGAGCTTCACCATGAAAAAGGTCTCGCCCAACCCGCCGCATTACTTGAACGACCAGAAATTCCACGATGCTGCCCAGCGCGCATTCAAGCACTACGACCTCAATTCAGAACCTGCCGCTTCGCCTCCGTCCTCCAACAAACTATTCTCCGTACGTGCCGGCCTCAGCACCGAAGTCGCCTTGTGTAATGCCAGCGAGATTCTTGAATCGGCGGCTGTCAGCGCCTATGACTGTGCCGAGCATCTTGATGGGGCCAGCCGCAAGCAAGTGTTGGCAGTGGTGCAATTGGTGGAGATGGCGCAGTTGTTGGTGGATGAGGCGCTGAACCGGGAGTGTCCGGTGGCCTGATCACATCCGAAATCCAACTGGCAACATAAATCCAGTGTGGGAGCGGTTGGTCAGGAGAGCGGGTTTGTCAGCAGGCTCGCGATCACTCCCACGCTGATCGTTCCCACGCTCTGCGTGGGAATGCCGCCTCGGACGCTCCGCGTCCCGCTGGCAATGCACAATGGAAGCCTTGCGCAGTGGTGACGCGGAGCGTCACGGTATGCATTCCCACGCGGAGCGTGGGAACGATCGGTCGCCCGGTTTATCAGTAGCGAATCATCACCGACTTGAGCTCGGTGTAATCCTCGATGAACGCCCCGCCAAACTCCCGTCCCACCCCCGAAGACTTGTTGCCGCCAAACGGCACCGCCGGGTCGAGCATCGTGTGCATGTTCACCCACACCGTCCCCGCGTTGATCGCCGGCACCATGCGCAGGGCCTTGCTCAGATCATTGGTCCAGAGACTGGCGCTCAGGCCGTAAGGCGTGTTGTTCATCAGTTCCAGCAGCTCATCCTCGGTGTCGTAGGGGAAAAACGTGGCGATCGGGCCGAAGGTCTCTTCGTTGAGCAGGGTGTCGTGGATCGTGTTGGCGAGAATCACGGTGGGCTCCACATAGCACCCCGGTCCGTCGATCAGCTTGCCGCCGTGGACAATCGTATTGTTCTCGGCCCGGGCCTTGGCGAAGAACCATTCGAGTTTCTGTTGGTGCTGGCGGTTGGTCACCGGGCCGAATTCGGTGCGCTCGTCCAGCGGCGAGCCGATGTTCAACCGGCCCAGGCGTTGCGCCAGTTTGTCCATGATCGGCTCGATCTGCGAGCGGTGGGCGAAGAAGCGTTCGGCGGCCGCGCAGATTTGCCCGGAGTGCAGGAAGCCGGCTTCGATGATGCCGTTGACCGCTTTGTCGAGGTCCACATCCCGCAGGAACCCGGCGGAGTTTTTGCCGCCCAGTTCCAGGGTCGCCCGGGTCAACCCGGCGCCCATGGCACTGCGGCCCACGGCGATGCCGGTGGGCACCGAGCCGGTAAACGAGACCTTGTCGGTGCCCGGGTGCTCCACCAGGCCTTTGCCCACGTGTCCGCCACCGGTCAACACGTTCAGCACGCCCGCCGGCAGGCCGGCGTCGATGGCCAGTTCGGCGATGCGCAGGATGGTCAGCGGGGTGAACTCGCTGGGCTTGATGATGATGCTGCAGCCGGTCACCAGTGCCGAGGCGAGTTTCCAGATGGCGATCATGGTCGAGAAATTCCACGGCACGATGCCCACTACCACGCCCACCGGTTCGCGCAGGGTGAACGCGGTGTAGCGTTCGCCGGCGAAGGAGGGCAGTGACGGGGTGATGGTCTGGCCGCTGATCTTGGTGGCCCAGCCGGCGTAGTAACGCAGGAAGTGCGCCGCCTGATCGACCTCGAAGGCCCGGGAAATCTGGATGATCTTGCCCGACTGGCAGGTTTCGATCTGCGCCAGTGCTTCGCGGTGTTGCTCCAGCAGGTCGGCGAGTTTCAGCAGCACATTGCCGCGAATGGCAGGGGCGACCTGGGACCATTGCCGGAAGCCACGCCGGGACGATTCCACCGCTGTGTCGATATCGGCCAGGTCCGCATCGGCAACCTGGGCGATCACCTCGCCGGTGGCCGGGTTGATCACTTCCAGAGCCTGGCCGGAATGGCTTTGGACGTACCCGCCGTCGATAAACAAGGCATGGCTTCGACGGAGGAAGGCCTGGACTTCAGGCAGCAGCGCAATATCGCTCATGGGATTTTCCTGCTCGCAAAAGCCCGAGGGTAACCAGCGCCGCCGGGCCAGGCTTGTCCGTGCCTGCCGGGCGACATGTCTGTGGCTGCCAGGCCTGTGGAAAGTGCAATCTTGGCTGTGGAAGGTGCATTTTCCGGGGGTGTCGCCCGCCCCATACTGGCCCCACATCCAGCGCCGTTCGTTGAGTTTGAACGCCAGCCGGACATCCAATAATAAGCAGGGCCGTCCATGAAAAAGCCAAACCCGCTCCTCGAAGATCTCAAGGCGATTCTGCCGACCATCGCTGCCAACGCCTTCCAGGCCGAGCAGGACCGCAAGGTTCCCGACGAGAACATTGCGCTGCTCAAGAGCATCGGCATGCACCGTGCCTTTCAACCCAAACCCTTTGGCGGCATGGAAATCTCCCTGCCGCAGTTTGCCGACTGCATCGCGTTGCTGGCCGGCGCCTGTGCCAGCACCGCGTGGGCCATGAGCCTGTTGTGCACTCACAGCCATCAACTGGCGTTGTTTCCCGCCAAGTTGCAGCAGGAAGTCTGGGGCGATAACCCGAATGCCACCGCCAGCAGCAGCATCGCGCCGTTTGGCCGCACTGAAGAAGTTGAGGGCGGTGTGCTGTTCAGCGGTGAAATGGGCTGGAGCAGCGGTTGCGATCATGCCGAGTGGGCGATTGTCGGCTTCCGCCGTAAAAACGCCGAGGGCACCCAGGACTATTGCTTCGCGGTACTGCCGCGCAGCGACTATCAGATTCGCGATGACTGGTTCGCCGCCGGCATGAAAGGCAGCGGCACCAAGACCCTGATTATCGACAAGGTTCTGGTGCCAGAACACCGCATCCAGAAAGCCAAGGACATGATGGAAGGCAAGTCCGCCGGCTTCGGTCTGTACCCCGACAGCAAGATTTTCTACTCGCCGTATCGCCCGTATTTCGCCAGCGGTTTCTCCACCGTGAGCCTGGGCGTGGCCGAGCGCATGCTCGAAGTATTCCGCGAAAAAACCAGGACCCGCGTACGTGCCTACACCGGCGCGGCAGTGGGGGCGGCGACTCCGGCGTTGATGCGCCTGGCCGAGTCGACACACCAGGTGGCCGCCGCCCGGGCGTTCCTGGAAAAGACCTGGCAGGAACACGCCGAACACAGCGAACAGCACCGTTACCCGAGCCGCGAGACCCTGGCGTTCTGGCGTACCAACCAGGCATACGCCACCAAGATGTGCATCCAGGCGGTGGACCGCTTGTTCGAGGCCGCCGGTGGCAATGCGTGGTTCGAGCACAACGAGATGCAGCGTCTGTTCCGCGATTCCCATATGACCGGCGCCCATGCGTACACCGATTACGACGTGTGCGCGCAGATCCTGGGGCGTGAGCTGATGGGGCTCGAGCCTGATCCGAGCATGATTTGACGCCGACCCGGCCATCACAACCATCAGGACTGCGCGTTGATGCAGTCCGGGAGTCTTGCATGTCTGATAACAGTTTCGACCCACGGGCCTTTCGCCGGGCCCTGGGTAACTTTGCCACCGGTGTCACGGTGGTCACCGCCGCTGATGCCAGCGGGCGCAAAGTGGGTGTCACCGCCAACAGCTTCAACTCGGTGTCCCTGGACCCGCCGCTGGTGCTGTGGAGCATCGACAAACGCTCCAACAGCCACGAGGTGTTCGAGCAGGCCAGCCATTTTGCGGTCAACGTGCTGGCGGCCGACCAGATCCACCTGTCGAACAACTTCGCCCGGCCCAGGGACGATCGCTTTGCCGAAATCGAATTCGAGCCCGGAGAGGGCGGTTCGCCGGTCTTCGCTGATTGCTCGGCGCGGTTTCACTGCGAGAAGTACCAGCAGGTGGATGGTGGCGATCACTGGATCATGATTGGCAAGGTGGTGGCGTTTGATGATTTTGGTCGTGCGCCGTTGCTCTATCACCAGGGGGCGTATGCGCGGATCGAGGAGCGGCAACCGTAGGGCGAACACCTCTATCGAAGGCTGAAGCAGGTTCAATGTGGGAGCGGGCTTGCTCGCGAATGCGGAGTGTCAGCCAATACATCTGGCGACTGACACACCGCTTTCGCGAGCAAGCCCGCTCCCACATGTGATCTCGGTAGCTCATTGCATCTGTGTTAGAACGGCACGGCCACGGTGACCTGGCTATAGAGATTGGTGCCATTGCCACCCACCTGGTTGCCGCCGTTGCTCTCATCCTTGTTGGGCTTGTACAAACCCAGCAGCGGCGTGACGATCAGGTGTTCGTTCACCGCCCACTCCGCGTACAGGTCCAGTTCGCGCCCATCGAGGTTGAGCATGCCGCCCTTGCTCAACGTCTTGTAGTCGAAGAACAGCGCGCCCAGGGTGACGCTGTCTCGCGGCTTGACCTTCAACGCCACATGCTGCACCTCAGTATTGGTATTGAACGGCCCCGAATAATTGCCGGCCACCTCGCCCTGCACCCAGGTGCCGTAGCCACGGTTGAAGCCCGAAAACATCGCATCCCAGTTTTTCGAATAGCGGCTGTAGCGGTAGGTCAGGTCCGGCGACCACGGCAGCGCGGCGAAGGTATAACCGCCCTCGGCGTACCAGGCCTTTTCCGGGCCGGCGTCCTTGTCCTGCCAGGCGTATTCAAAGGAAAAGTGCGCGTTCTCGATCCCGGCATTACCGGCGCCCCGCAGGCTGTAGATGTTCATCCCGGCGCGCTGTTTTTGCAGGTCATTGGCATAACGGTCGTCGACGCTGATGCCGTGGATATAGGTCAACCCCAGGGTGCCGGGCGCGGCGGTGTAGTCCAGGGTGCCGGCAGCCATTTCAGTGTTGGCCTGGGCGCGGTTGTCGGACTTGATCCACATTACGCTGCCATGCACGCCGTCCTTGCCACCCAGGCGTAGCACTGCGGTTTGATCGAAGGCATGCCGAGCGGCGATGTAGTAGGCGCCGCCCCGGTTGAACTTGCCGTCATCCACGCCCTTGCCGAAGTTCGGGCCGTCATCGTTGATGATGAAACCGTCGCCGAGCATGATGACCTGGCGGCCGAACGACAGGTCCACACCCTCCTTGCCCAGTGCCGGAAACAGTTCCCCCGAGCGCCAGCCGGCGAAGGCTTCGTCGAACTTGGTGGTGCGCTCGCTGCCGGTGGTCACGCCCGACGCATCGCCATCACCCCAGGTGCCCGAGCTGACCAGGTTGGCCGTGCCATACACGCTGCCCAGGGCGCCGAAGCGCTGGTCGACGCTCAAGCCATACTTGATAAAACTTTCACGCCAGGTGGAACCGCCGGTGGTGCCGTCGTAGTTCTTGCGGCTGTTGAACATCCCGTACACCGCCAGGAAGTTGCCGGTGACCTGAGTGTCGTCATCGGCATACAGCTCGAACGCCTGGGCCGATGAGTCGATGATCATCAGCGCGATGCCCAGGCTGATGGCCCTGTACAGGTGACGGGTTTGTTGTGTGTGCTGCATTGTTATAGTCCCCAACAAGGTGAATTGAGGGAGCATTAGGGCGAGCGCCACCGGGCCAAGTCTTTCCCCTGCGTGCCAGGAAATTGTCCCAGGCCGCCAGTGGCGCAGCAGTGGCAGGCAGCAACAAAACCGGCGGCAGCCAGGAGCAAGACGATCAGCCAGGGCGGGCGCAGAGTGCCAATACTTCTAAAAATCCGCTTCTTGAGGATCTGCACCATGTCGATCAACGACCGGCTCACCGAACATTTGAAACGCGGCACGGTGGGCTTTCCAACCGCGCTGGCGAGCACCATTGGCTTGATCATGGCCAGCCCGGTGATCCTCACTGCGACCATGGGGTTTGGCATCGGCGGCAGCGCCTTTGCGGTGGCGATGTTGATCGCGGTGGTGATGATGCTGGCCCAGGCGACCACCTTCGCCGAAGCCGCCTCGATCCTGCCCACCACCGGCTCGGTCTACGACTACATCAACTGCGGCATGGGCCGGTTCTTTGCGATCACCGGCACCTTGTCGGCGTACCTGATCGTGCATGTGTTTGCCGGTACCGCCGAAACCATCCTCTCTGGCGTGATGGCGCTGGTGAACTTCGAGCACCTCAACACCCTGGCGGAATCCGCCGGCGGTTCGTGGTTGCTGGGAGTGGGCTTCGTGATTGTGTTCGGGGTGCTCAATGCGTTTGGCGTCAGCGCGTTTGGCCGGGCCGAGATCATCCTCACTTTCGGCATGTGGACCACCTTGATGGTGTTTGGCGTGCTGGGCCTGATCGCAGCCCCGGCGGTGCAGCTGGACGGCTGGTTCGGTGAATCCCTGGTCGGTACCGACCTGATTACCATCCTGTCGCTGGTGGGCATGGCGATGTTCATGTTCGTCGGCTGCGAATTCGTCACGCCGCTGGCGCCGGACCTGCGCAACTCGGCCAAGGTGATGCCCAGGGCGATGGTGCTGGGGCTGCTGGGGGTGGCCACGTGCATGTTCATCTATGGCGCGGCCATGAAACGCCAGGTGGAAAACGTATTGATCGACGCGGCGGGCGGCGTGCACCTGCTGGATACGCCGATGGCCATCCCGAAATTCGCCGAGCAGGTGATGGGCAGCGTCGGCCCGATGTGGCTGGGCATCGGCTTCCTGTTTGCCGGTGCTGCGACCATCAACACCTTGATGGCCGGTGTGCCACGGATCCTGTACGGCATGGCCGTCGACGGCGCGTTGCCCAAGGTCTTCACGTACCTGCACCCGCGCTTCAAGACACCGTTGCTGTGCATTCTGGTGGCGATGCTGATTCCGTGCCTGCACGCGCTGTACCTGGGCGGCAACACCGACAACATCATGCACCTGGTGCTGGCGGCCGTGTGTGCCTGGAGCTTTGCTTATCTGCTGGTGACGCTGTCGGTGGTGATCCTGCGGATTCGCCGTCCGGATCTGCCTCGCGCCTACCGTTCGCCGTTCTTTCCGCTGCCGCAGATTCTGTCGAGCATCGGCATCCTGCTGGGCATGTGGTTTATCACCCCGCCGGGCATGAACCCCGCCGACATCTACATTCCCTTTGGCGTAATGCTCGGGTGCACGGCGGCGTACGCGCTGTTCTGGACGCTGGTTGTGCAGAAGGTCAATCCATTCAAGCCCGCCTCGGTGGAAGAGGTGTTGGCCAAGGAGTTCGCCCATGAGCCGGGTCAGCCGCACAACGGGTATATCAGCCATGCTGCAAAAACTGTCTGAGCTGTTCAGCGCCCGGCGCGCGCCTGCCGGGTATCGACCCGGCGTTACGCTGGAACACCTGCGGCGTAACCTCGGCCTCGCCGGTTATGAGGTGTGTGGACCGACGACGGCCCGGGTTTCCCTGGACAATCTCGGGCTGCAACTGGAGATCGTCGAGCGCACCGAGTCGCAGCTGTTGATGCACCTGGTGATGACCGAATTCGTACTGCGCATCCCTGCCTCGCAGCAGGGCACGGCGAGCTTCGAACTGCACCACACCGGGGCCGTTCGACGCACCGGAATCCGCTGTCGACAGCGGTCGGGCGACAAGGAGGTTTCAGGCATTTTGCACACACAATTGCAGGAGGGCAGCGCCTTGCATCGCGCCTTGATGCCGCTGGACTTCAAGCGCCTGCGCATCGACCTGGTGGATCACCAGTGGTGTGTGCGGCTTGAGCATATGGGCGGCAGCGAGGTGGTCAACCGCATGCCGGCGTTCCGTCGCTACATCGCCTTGAGCAGTGTGCAACGCGCCTGGCTGCTGGACGCCTTGAACGGTTTCCAGCGCGCCTTGCAGGCCCACTGACCACCGGATTTGGCATCAATAGTGCAACCACCTTGGCAGACACGTACTTGTTGCGCGCATATAGATAACATGTTAACTATTGCCCGACAAAAACAAAAAGCCAAGGTGGAAACAACCATGAGCATGCAACAGATTGGGCAAGACGGGCTGGACCTCTGGACCCGGGATCTGCGCGCGGTTTGCGGTCACTTCGACACAGAACTGGCCTTCAACCGCTCGCTGTTCATCGGCAGCATCAGCACCTTTTCCCGCGGCGGTTTGCCCCTGGCCAGCCTGCGCACCAACGCCGGCCTGATCAAGCGCCCCAAGGCCCGCGCCGACCACGATGACGACCAACACTGCTTCCTTGTCAGCCAGCGCAGCGGCTACTGCCAGATCACCCAAAACGGCCAGAGCTTCCAGCTTGCCCCCGGCGAACTGTTATTGATGGACTCGGTGGGCTCCATCGACATCACCCCGTTCGGGCTGATCGAACACGCGTCCCTGTCCTTGTCCCGCGCAGAGGTGTGCAAACAGTTCGGCAACCAGCCCAAGACCTTCGGCAAAATCTCCTCGAGCAAAGCCTGCGGGCGCATGTTGCATGTGTTGATGGATCAACTGTGCAAAGACGCACTGAACGGCGAAGGCGCGGTCGGGGAGGGGCAGGCGTTGCAGTCGGCGTTTGTCTCGCTGCTGGGGTCGGCGTTTGAGCAGGGAGACGATGAGCGCGATGATTGTGGCGGGTTGCAGGGCAGCAATCTGCGCAGCTATGTGCAGAAGGTGATTGATGAGTCATTGACCCAGCCAGGGCTTAGCCCGGTGGGGTTGGCGAGTCGGTTGAATATCTCGGTGCGGCATTTGTACCGGTTGTTTGAGGAACAGGATGACAGCGTGTGCCGGTATATCCAGCGGGCGCGGTTGAAGCGCAGTGCGGATGATCTGACCAATCCGTTTTTGCGCAGTGAGTCGATTACGTCGATTGCGTATAAGTGGGGGTTTACGGATTCGGCGCACTTTAGTCGCTCGTTCAAGAAGCAGTTTGAAGTGTCGCCGAAGGATTTTCGGGCTGGGCGGTTGCAGCAGGTGGGATAGGGGAGGAAGAAGGGGCTTTCCGAGCACCTTCTTTATTATAAATATCTTAAGAGATCGAAGTTATTCGCCTCTTTGGCTCAAAAGCGCGTCAATGTGCTCCAGCCACAATTTCCCGCTTTTCCAATCGTGAGGATAATAGTAGCCACAGCCAATATCTGAGAACAAAAGATGCTGTAACGCTTGCTCCGTCTTGTTGGCATGTAAAAGAGCTTTTAACTCGAGGTGTGCAGCTTTAAAAGTTTCTGCTGAGGATTCAGCTATAAAGCTGAGAATCACATTGTCCGCACTATCAAACTCATCAACCCAATCTTGATTGAAGTAACCCGCGAGAAGTTGCTGCAGTTGTGAATAATCGTTATTCATGGATTCGGATATCCGGTCTGAATTCTATAGCCATTGGGCATGCTTTTATCTTTGAACAAAATCAGGTAAATCTCCCGTCCGGGGACGGTTTTTTTTGCACCTCGCTTCAGGCTAGTTCCAACTGGCTGAGGAGACTTTTGAGTAATAACAATTTTTTTGTCTTTTCCTTTAACAAACGAATTTATTTTAGTTTTGTTGCTTGCTATCACGCTTGATATTGCTGACTCGGCTGTCGCGCGATCAGGGAAGGTAGATGCCGTGGGCACATGAGGCTCATTTTTAAGACGTGTTGCCAGTTGTTGGTCAGTTCTACCAATGTGCTTTTGCATCAAATGTCCTCCGGCAGCTTCGTGAGCAGCTAAACCTCCACCAGGAACAATTTCGCTGTAAGGCCCATCGGCGACTATTTGGCCTGGGCAGGCTGTAGCTTTACAGCTCAACCCCAACGGATCCACCCACCCCGTCGGGTTGGGCACGTACTGGTATCCGTTCAGCCCGCCCGCCAGTTTCACCGGATCAGGCGTCAGGTAGCGGCCAATGTCCGGATTGTAGTAGCGATGACGGTTGTAGTGCAGCCCGCTTTCCGGGTCGAAGTATTGGCCCTGGAAGCGCAGCGGGTTGGTAACGGTGTTGACGTCCAGCTTCGCGATTTGGCCGTAGGCGCGGTAGTGCGCGGACCAGACGATTTCGCCATCGGGCGCGGTGAGTTCTTGTGGCGTACCCAGGTGGTCGAGTTGGTAGTGGAAGGGTTTTACGTTTCCCGGCCCATAGCCTTTCAGCAGCGCTAACGGGCGAAAGCTGTTGGGTTCGTAGATATAGCTTTGGTGGTGATCAGCACTGTGTTCGGCAATCAGCGTGTCGCCTTGCCAGAAGAACTCGGTGGTTTGGCTTTTTATCGTTTTGGCGATACGCCGACCAAACGGGTCGTAGCGATAGCTGGCTTGGGTGCCGTCCGGTTGGGTGACGCTGATCAGGCGATGCTGGCAGTCGTAACTGTATTCGGTAACTAACTGCTGCGCCCGACCCCGGCGTTCGCGCAGGAGGTTGCCGAAAGCGTCGTAGTCGTAATGGCGGTCACCTTGCATCAACAGGCGATTGCCTTTGACGACGCTCGGACCGACGCGGTCTTGCATCAGCAGGTTGCCCGCCGGATCGTGGACGAAGCGTTCCTGCAGGTCGTGCGAGTGGTTGGCGCGGGTCAGGCGGTCGAGCGGGTCGTAGTGGTAGTCGTGCTGGCCTTTTCGAGTGTCGAGGATGCGGGTGAGGTTGCCGCGTTTGTCGTAGTTGTATTGGCGGCGCTGGTAGCGTTGTTCCTGTTGGGTGATCGCGTGGGCGTGCAGGCGGCCCTGGTCGTCGTAGTGGTAGCGGCTGAGGAGTTGGCCTTGCTGGCGCTGATGTTCGCGGCCGGATTTGAACAGGTGCGAGGTGAGCGGGTTGCCGTTGAGTTGGACGGTGGCGAGGTCGCCGCCTTTTTCGTGGTGGAAAGCGAGGCGGTTGTTGTCGGGCAGGCGCAGGTAGTTGAGTTGCCCGCATTCGTCGTAGCGGTAGCGCAACGTGCCCCAGCCCTGGTGTTCGGCGGTGAGGCGGTTTTGCAGGTCGTATTCGTAATGCAGCGGCCAATGACCGTCGTCGACGCTGAGAAGGTTGCCGAGACGGTCGTAGGTGTAATCGACAATGCTGCGGTCGGGCAGGGTTTTTCTTACGAGGCGACCGGCAGCATCGCGCGCATAACCGGTAACCAGCTGACTGCCATCGTCGCCGTATTCTATCTTTTCCAGCAGATGCCCGGCGAGGTCGTAGGCATAGGCGGTGCGGTGCCCATCAAACCCGGTTTCCTGCTGTATCAGGCCGTTGGCGTGGTACTCAAGCCGATAGGTTTCGCCGACCTCGTTTTCAATCTCGGTCAGTAACAGCCGAACATTGTCATAACGGTATTTAAGCTGCGTGCCGTCCGGATTAATCCGACGGCTGATCAGGTGCAAACCATCGGCGTATTCGTAGCGGGTGACGCGGCCCAACTCGTCGCGCTCAGCAGTGATTTTTCCGTACGGGTTGTAGCTGAATTCGCGTGTGGCCCCGTCAGGCTGAATCACTTTCAGCAAACGACCTACGGCGTCCCACTGATACTGGGTCAGCGCGCCATGCTCATCCTCGCAAGCCACCTGCCGCCCCAGCTCGTCATAGCGATAACGCCGCACACCACCATTCGCCAGCTTCTCCTCAATGAGCTGGCCGCGTTCGTTCCAGATAAAGCGTTGGCTGCTGTTGTCCGGATACCAAACACCCGTAAGCTTTCCGTGTGGGGTGTACGTGTATTCGGTGTAATTGCCGTCCGGATCAGTCTTGCGAGTGATATCGCCTTGATCGTTACGCTGGTATTTCCACACCGCGTCACCACGGCGCACAACCCGTACGAACCCGTTGTCATGCTCGTAGGACGTCGGCGTATCGTCACCGGGAAACAGCGCAATCAACCGACCGGCGTCGTCGTACTGATACGCCGTCACCGCCCCCAGTGGATTCTGCTCGACCGTCAGCCGGCCTTTTTCATCGTAGGATTTGAAGTGCTGCGCGCCGTCCGGATCGATCCGCTGCACCAGCCGTGCGCGCTGGTCGTGTACGTAGACTTCCTGGCTGCCATCGGCGTTGTGCACGGTGACCGTGCCGTTGTCGTCCCACACATACCGCGTGTCCATCTGCGAAAAGCTGGCCCAGTGCCGGACACATCGCGCTGCCTTGCCAGACCGTTCCCACTCCCAGAAGAAACTCGCCCCACCGGCCAGCTCGCGCTCCAGGATCACCTGCTGATCGTCGTACCGATAACGCTCGCTTTCGCCGACAGCGTTGGTCGCTTCAATCAATCGCCAAGCGTCGTCATACCTGTAGGAAACAACGTTCTGTTCGGTAACCCAGTCCAGTTCCCGCTGCACCTGATAGTCGACGGCAACGATATGTCGGCGGTCATACCGCAGCAGCAATCCTTGACCAACGCCGTTATCAATCCGCTGAATCCGCCCGGAATAGTCACGGGAAATACGCAGCCGGTTGTCATACGCATCGCTGATCGCCGTCAGCACACCGTCACGGAAGTGGTAGAAAAGCGACGCCTGAGCCAGCACCCATTCATCCGGCAAAGCACCCAGATAAATCGCCGCTTCCGCCAGGCTATTGGTGATGGCCGGCCGTGCAGCAGAGGGCAGGGGAAACGTCGTACTGCGGTTCTCGTGATCGGTCCACACCACCGATTCACCGCTCACCACCAACCGCTGCGCCAGCGCATGACTCCAGCCAAACCCCAGCCCGCAATCCACTTCCACCGCACTGCTGCGATACAACCGCGTCCAGGCAAACGGCAGCACACCCTCCAACGAGCCGTCTGTGAGGGTCAGCAGTTCCTCACCAGTAACCATCGAAACCGGGCAGCCATTGGTACAGGTATTCGCCGAACAGACCGAAGCATCCCCATTGGGGTTTTTCGCCGAAGCTGGCGCATCATCCACAGGCTCCTGCTTCACCAACGCCGTGCGCGCCGTCTTCGGCTCCCGCACCATCGGTGCCGGGTTGGATATCTCGTCCACGCCAGCCTTCAACGGCACCGCCGCAGCCTTGACCGGCACTGCATGACTCTGAAGCGATAACGGCTTAAGCACCTCCGCATGCCTATCCAGCGGGGCCGTACCGCCCAGCTTGGCAATCTGCTCCAACCACTCCCGTGCCCGCTCGGACCTGACCTTGCCCAGCACCTGCGCGCCCAGCCGTACCGCCACACCCATACCGCCGGTAGCCCACAGCAACAGCAGGTTGAGCAACACCTCGGTGGTGATTTCCCCGAGCAACTCAAACATGTAATGCGGCGGCAGCATGCGCATCCAACTGACCATCGCGGACAGGTAGATGAACAGCAGCGGCTCGTCGCTGAGAATCAACA
>NZ_JACAPW010000035.1:32762-67128 GCF_013385495.1 Pseudomonas sp. F8002
ATACAGTGCCTTGATGTGATCCCTGGAAACGTTGGGATAAAAGCTGACTCGATACTGCCGGTCGACGGTGCACTCGGTGACTTCGAGAATGCCGCTGGGGCCGATGGTCTTATGGATGGGATCGCCGAGGGGACCACCGTCTTGCGCGACTTCCTGCAGCATCACCGGCGTATTGCCGATGGGCACGAACCGTGTGCTCTGGAACATGTGCACCAGGGTCAACGGAGAGTTGGCCTTGCAGGTCGCGACGGTGCTGGCGGGATACAGGGAACGGGTGATGGGCGCGACCAGCGAAACCTCGTCGCCGACCTTGAACACCTGCTCGACATCCAGTGCCGAAAAGCTCCAGAAACTCTCGGCCCAGGCGTCGTAGGTGTTCAGGCAATGTGTGAAGTCGTTGAGAACCCCATCGACGTCGCGCGTCTTCGGGTGCATCGCCGCCACGACCAGAAAGCCTATGGCGGGATTCAAGAGGCAGCCCCATCGGGCAGGGCATTAATCGAAAAAAACATCGGCGTTCCCTCGCGCTGTGTGATCAGTCGAGGGACTTTGCAGAGGTTCTCAGGGCAGGGGAGTAGAGGTTATCCGGCAGTTCGGTAGGACGTTTCGTTAAACCTCCGGCAAGGTCGAGCCGCCATCCACCACCAGCGTCTGCCCAGTGATATAGCCCGCCAGGTCCGATGCCAGGAACAGCATTACCCCGGCAATATCCGACGGTGCGCCCAGCCGTCCCAGCGGTACCCGGCTGGCGATCTGTGCATTTACCTGGTCATCCCCCAGGTTGCCCATGGCCGGGGTTGCGATCATGCCGGGCTCCACACCGTTGACTCGCACATTCAAGCCGGCCAGTTCCAGCGCCGCATTGCGAATGAACCCGTTGACCCCGGCCTTCGACGCCGCATAGTGACTCAACCCCGGAAACGCAACCCGCGGCCCCGTGACAGACGACGTAACCAGCACGCAGCCCCGACCCTGACGGCGGAACATCGGCAGCGCCGCCTGGGTCAGCCAGAACAACGCCGAGAGGTTGACCGCCAAGGTGCGGTCGAGCATCGCGGGAGTGATCTCGGCAAAGGGCGTCAGCGGAAAATACCCGGCGTTATGCACCAGAATATCCAGCCGCCCCCAGTCGTGTTCCACCCCTGCAATCAGCTCGAAAACCGCAGCCGCATCCGCCAGATCCACCGTCACCGCTTCCACCTGGCAGCCGCGCCCGCACAGCTCCAGCGCGAGCGCCTCTGCCAGTTGCAGGTCGGCGATCATCACCCGCGCACCCCGCAGGGCAAACGCTTCGACGATGGCCCGACCAATACCCTGGGCGCCACCCGTTACCAATACGTTGCGACCAGTGAAATCCAGGTCTTCATTCATGACGCTGCTCCATACGCGCATAGGCCAGCGTCGGCACATCGACGATGCTTGAGCCCCCGTCCGCCACCAGCGTCGCACCCGTAATGATCGACGCGTCACTGGATGCCAGGAAGCGGCACACCCTGGCGATTTCTTCAGCGCTGGCCGGCCGGCGCAACGGCACATCGGCGCACACCCGGTCATAGGCGTGCTGCAGCGTCTCGCCATGGAAATCCATCAACGGCTGCATTTCCTCATCCGCCATCGGCGTGCGCACCCAGCCGGGGCACACCGCGTTCACCCGCACCCCGCGCGGGCCATAATCTCGGGCCAGCGAGCGATTGAGCCCGAGCAAGGCATGCTTGGCCGTGGTGTAGCCGCATACTTCAGGCCCTGCGGCCAGGGAGGCAATCGAGCCCATCAACACGATGTTGCCGGCGCTTTCCAGCAGCAGCGGCAAACACGCCCGCGCACTGTAGAAGGCGCTGTCGAGGTTGCTGCGCAGCGCCGCCTCCCAGGTCTGCGGGCTGGTGTCGGTGGCGCTGCCCACGCCATGGCCGCCCGCACAGGCCAGCAGCACGTCGATCCGCCCATAGTGCTGGCGAATCTGCGCAATAAAACCCTCCCAGGTCTGCGGGCAGGCCGCATCACCCACCAACACCAACCCCCCGGTTTCCCGCGCGACCTGCTCCAGCGGCTCGCGACGACGGCCGATCAGCACCACATGCGCACCCTCGGCGGCGTACAGCCGGGCGCACGCGGCACCGATGCCCGTGCCGGCCCCGGTGATCACAATCGTGCGCGGCTCAGTCATCAGGGTGCTCCGTGCGATTGAGCACCTGGCAGTAGGAGCTGATGGGAAAGTTCGATAGCTCATCGAAGGAGGCGTCGGCATAGCCGAAGATCTTGCCGTCGCTGCGGTGTTGCCGCAGGTCGATCAGCACCAGGCCGAGGGTGGGGATGATTTTTTCGCGCCAGACGAACAGGTAGAGCTGGTCGGCGATCTTGTAGTAATCGCAGCGGTCGGTGTCGCACAGGCCTTGCTCGACACCCTTGAGGCATTGCCAGGCGTAGAACTGGTGGTTGAGGTAGATGTGCTCGTAGACCTCGCTCGGGCTGTAGCGATACTGGTTGCGCAGGCCGATCAGGTCGGTGGTTGGTGCGTGGGGGCATTGGCCTGGCTGCCACGGGCGGTCGAGGCTGCCGTGGAGGAATTCCACTTCCACCGACGTCAGCGGCTTGCCGGCCAGGGCGCGGCTGTAGAGGCCTTCGCGGGTTTGTTCCTGGGTGGGCATGCGCCCGAGCACAGCGGTGAACGAAGCGCTGGCGGTGTCGAGCACCAGGCTGACCGACCAGGCCTGCGTGCCTTCGCGCTTGATGAAATCCACCAGGTACAGGCCGGGGCGCACCGAGGTCGCACGGTAGGTGGCGCTGCCGCTGGAGTGACCGTCGGCTGCAACCCAGGAGAGCCTGTCGCGCTCGAAACGGTGCTCGATCTGCCAGCCATTGGCGAAGTGCAGGGTGAAAGCCTTGCCGCTCAGGTCGGCCAGGTTCGGCAGGATAAATGCCTCTGGGGCGAAGCCGTCGGCCAGGGCGCCCACGGTGATCCAGTCAGAAGGGGTGGTCATTTGCGAAGCTCCGGTTGGGTGGGTGAACACCACGAATCATCGCGCCTGGGAGCAGGCGCGGGTATCAACCGGATGGTTGAGGCGAACTACAGGAAAAGACTTCCCACCAGCTCCGTGCGACTGCTGACGCCGGCCTTACGGAACAGGTTGATCAGGTGGGTCTTGATGGTGGGCAGGCCGACATCCAGCTCCTGGGCCAGCTGTTTATTGCTGGCGCCCTGGCGCAACAGCAGGGCGATCTGGCGCTCCTTGGGTGTGAGACCGGCCAATGCATCTGCAGTGGGCTGCATGTTGGCCACCGCCAGTTGCAGCAAGGTTTGCAGGGCGTTCAGTTGGGCCAGTTGCTCGCCGGTGAAAGCGCCCTGGTCGGCGGTGCGCAACAGCGAAATCGCCGCCTGGGGCTGACCGGCGCGCTGGGCGAAAATCTCCACCACATCGACCACGCCATAGCGCCGCAGAAAATCCCCATAGCGCCGGGTATCCCGCGCCGGCTGGCGGGCCATGGCAAGGCCCAGCGGCACCACCGCCAGGCCGCTGGACAGGCAGTTGCGCGGTTGCAACGGGTCGAATTGGCGGTAGTTGTCGAGGTAGTCGCGGTGCATTTCGCCGCTCATGCCGTGCAACTGGAAATCCCAGGCTTGCAGCTGGCGGTCGACGCAATAGAACGCGGCCTGGCTGACCGGAATCAAGCGGGTGAAAGCCTGCAGGCACTGGCCGGCGACTTCGTGGGCGGGGAGAGCGTGCATGGGTGGGCACCTGCGCCAAAAGGCTGCCGACGGGTGCCGGCAGCCGGGGCTATCACACCACGGCGAAGTAGTGTTTGACGAAACTTTCGCTGACCACTTCCCACAGCACCGGGGTGCCCTTGGTCACGAACCAGCTGTCACCGGCCTTGTAGCGGGTGCTCTGGCCGGTGGACTCGTCGGTGAGCACGACCTCGCCGGTGACCACGGTGGCTTGTTCGGCAAACGGGTAGACCATGCGGAACTTGCCCTGGGTGGTGCCGAAATAGGCGCTGCTGACCGGGTCGGTGGGGGCACCGAAAGTCATTTTTCCGAAGGCCCGGACTTCGCCTTCGAGGATGGTCGAGCCGAGGTCGGCGACGGTGCCCCAGGCGTCGAGTTCGGATAGCTGGATGTCTTTCTTGAGGGTAACGAGGGTCATGGCAGTTGCTCCTGATGAGAAAAAATAGGCGGCAATGTGGGCGCTGGCGTCCTGGATGAGCGCGGCGCCCGCGGGTTTTTCGCGAGCAAGCTCGCTCCTACAGGTGTTTGTCAGCGGCGGCCGTTCCAGTAACCGGAGAGCTGATGCCAGGATTTGCCGGCGGTAAGCAGCAGCGGGCGGATCGCGTCCTTGCCGATGATGGTCGGGCGATGGATCGAGCTGACCAGGTCATACCGCGCCGAGCCTTCGCTCATGCCTTCGGCCAGCACCTTGCAGATGATGTGGCTTGGGGTCACGCCGAAGCCCGAATAGCCCTGCACGTAGAACGCGTTGCTGCGCCCGGGCAAGGTGCCGACCTGCGGGAACAGGTTCGGGCTGCAGGCCATCGGGCCGCCCCAGGCCAGGTCGATCTTCACGTCCTTGAGGTACGGGAAAATCTTCAGCATCAGGTTGCGGTTCCAGGCTTTCAAATCGCCGGGAATGTGCTCCACCAAAGGCGTGGCGGCGCCGAACAGCAGGCGGTTTTCGTTGGTGACGCGGTAGTAGTCGATCACCGGGCGAATGTCGCTGTAGGCCCCGCGAATCGGGCTGATACGGTTGATCAGCTCTTCTGGCAACGGCTCGGTCATCATCTGGAACGCGTAGGTGTTGATGGTCGAGCGGTGCAGTTCCGGCTCCAGCTTGTTGAGGAAACTGTCGCAGGCCCACAGCAGCTTGCTGGCCTTGACCGAACCGCGGCCGGTGCGCACGGTGATGCGCTCGCCGTAACTGACTTCCAGCGCCGGGCTGTTCTCGAAAATCCGCACGCCGTGGCCGGCCAGGGCCTTGGCTTCGCCCAGCAGCAGGTTCAACGAGTGCACATGCCCGCCGCCCATGTGCAGCAGGGCGCTGCTGTAGGCGTCGGAGCCGATGATCTGCCTGACGTCGGAGCCGCCAAGAAAGCGGATCTCGTGTTGGGTGTTGATGGACTTGAAGTCTTTCTCCCAGGCGCGCAGGGTCTTTTCCTGGCGGGCGTTGAAGCCCATGTAGCCATAGCCGTGGCAGAAGTCGGCATCGATGTCGTACTTGGCGATGCGGTTCTTGATGATGTCGGCGCCCAGGTCGCTGATCTCGAAGATCTGGCGCAGGCCGTCTTCACCCACGTCCTTCTTGATCTTTTCCAGGTCGTGGCCGATGCCGGCCATGATCTGCCCACCGTTGCGCCCGGTTCCGCCGAAACCCAGGTAACGCGCTTCCAGCACGACGATGTTGGTGATGCCTTTTTCGGCGAGCTCCAGGGCGGTGTTGATCCCGGAAAAGCCGCCACCGATGATCACCACGTCGGCTTCCACGTCCTGCTCCAGGGTGGGGAAGCTGAGGTTGTATTTCTTGGTCGCCGTGTAATAGGTCGGCGTTTCGATATTGATCATTGCGCTGCCTGACAGTGAAGAGCTAATGAGTGTATTAAGGCCGTTGGCGCGCTGGATGTCTTGATTCTGTGTGCCGCCGGTTTTGATCCTGCGCGCCAGAGCCTTCGCCGGCTTCACAAGTTATAGCGTGAGGTGGGGAGGAGAGTGTTAGAGTTTCGTTAAAACATTAACTAAATCTATCGTGACCCTGAGCCTATGTTGAAACCCAGACAATCCCTGACCCTGACCTTGCTTCAGGCCCGTGAAGCGGCCATGAGTTTTTTCCGGCCCTCGCTGAATGAGCATGGGCTGACCGAGCAGCAATGGCGGGTTATTCGAATTCTCAGCCAGCATGACGAGCTGGAGATTTACCAACTGGCGGAACTGGCGTGCATTCTCAAGCCGAGCATGACCGGCGTGCTGGTACGCATGGAGGCGGCGGGGATGGTGCACCGGCGCAAGGCCGAGCAGGATCAGCGGCGGGTGCTGGTGACGCTGGCGGAGAAGGGCAAGGCCAGTTTCGAGTCGATGAGCCAGTGCATGGAGGAGAATTACCAGCGGTTGCAGGAGCACTTCGGGGAGGAGAAGTTGCAGGTGTTGCTGGGGTTGCTGGATGAGTTGAAAACCATCAAGCGCTGACACACCGCCGATCCAAATGTGGGAGCGGGCTTGCTCGCGAATGCGGTGGGTCAGCCAACAAACCTGGCACTGATACACCGCTTTCGCGAGCAAGCCCGCTCCCACATTTTGGATCTTTGTGGTTTCAGAGCGTCAGTACACGCCGCCGGTAATGGCCGGTGTTGCGGTGTCTTTGAATTTCGCCGCCAACCCCTGCAACCCGCGCATCAACACCGTCGTATCCACCCCTACCGCCACAAACGCCGCCCCCAGCTCGATATACCGCCGCGCCAGTTTCTCATCCGCACTCAAGATCCCCGCCGCCTTGCCGGCTTTTTGAATCCGTACGATGGCGTCCTCAATCGCCGCCTGCACCTCGGGGTGCCCGGGATTCCCCCGATGCCCCATGGCCGCACTCAAATCCGCCGGCCCGATAAACACCCCATCCACGCCATCAACCGCCGCAATCGCGTCCAGGTTGTCCAGGCCTTCACGGTTCTCGAT
This sequence comes from Pseudomonas sp. F8002, assembly GCF_013385495.1. Lineage (NCBI taxonomy): Bacteria > Pseudomonadati > Pseudomonadota > Gammaproteobacteria > Pseudomonadales > Pseudomonadaceae > Pseudomonas > Pseudomonas sp. F8002. The sequence continues at coordinate 39,415 of NZ_JACAPW010000035.1, forward strand.
CTGCACCAGCAGGCACATCTGTGCATCGGCCTCATCCAGGTAACCGGGAATCCTGTTCCAGCGCGACGCCCGCGCCAGCGCGCTGCCCACGCCCCGTACACCACCCGGTGGATAACGCATCGCCCGCACCAGCTGCCGTGCCTGGTCAGCCGTCTCCACCATCGGCACCAACAGCGTCTGCACGCCGATATCCAGCACCTGCTTGATCAACGCCGTATCGCCGATCACCGGGCGAATCACCGGTTGGCTGTCATAAGGCGCGACAGCCTGCAGTTGGCCGAGCATGCCGCGCAGGTCATTGGGCGCGTGCTCGCCGTCGATCAGCAGCCAGTCGAACCCGGCATTCGCCGCCAGTTCGGCGCAATAAGCGTCCGCCAAACCGAGCCACAGGCCGATCTGGGTCTCGCCACGTTGCAGGCGCTGCTTGAAACGGTTGATGGGCATGTCCATGAAACAGTCCTCCAGTATTCAGACAAAGCGGCAGGAGATGGAACCCAGCATGTCGTAATCGACATGGAAGGTGTCACCCGGATTCGCCGCCACCGGGCGGGTGAAGGAGCCGCCGAGGATGATCTGGCCGGGTTGCAGGGTGACGTCGTACGGCGCCAGTTTGTTCGCCAGCCAGGCCACGCCCTTGGCCGGGTGGTTAAGCACGGCAGCCGACACCCCGGACTCTTCGATCACCCCGTTGCGGTACAACACCGCCGGCACCTTGCGCAGGTCGATCTCGGTGGGGCGCACGGCGCGGCCGCCCATCACCACGCCGGCATTGGCGGCGTTGTCGGAAATGGTGTCGAACACCTTGCGGGTGGCGTTGGTGTGCGGGTCGATCTGCTGGATGCGGGCGTCGATGATTTCCAGCGCCGGGATCACCCATTCCGTGGCATCGAGCACATCGAAAATCGTGCAGTTCGGGCCCTTCAGCGGCTTGCCGAGGATGAACGCCAGTTCCACTTCCACCCTCGGCACGATGAAGCGCTCGAAGGGGATGTCGGTGCCTTCGTCGAAGAACATGTCATCGAGCAGGGCGCCGTAATCCGGCTCGGTGATGTTCGACGACACCTGCATCGCCCGCGACGTCAGGCCGATCTTGTGCCCGACCAGCTTGCGCCCGTCCTTGATTTTCCGGGCCACCCAGGCGCGCTGGATGGCGTAGGCGTCTTCAATCGTGATGTTCGGATGCTCCAGGGAAAACTGGCGCACCTGTTCACGGGAACGCTCGGCCTGGTCGAGGCGGGCGGCGGCTTGCTGAATAAGGGCTTGATCAAGCATGACAAAATCTCTACTGGGGATTGACGATGGCCGCATGGGTGCGCAGCACCAGCAGGCCGCCGAGGGCGATAAGCAGCGCCAGCACGTACAGGGCCAGGCTCGCGCTTTGGGTGGTGTCGCGCATCCAGCCGATCAGGTAGGGCGCGAGGAACGAAGCGATGCTGCCGAACGAGCTGATCAGCGCGATGCCGGCCGCCTGGGTGCTGTTGGACAGGAACGCCGGCGGCAATTGCCAGAACATCGGCAGCGCAGCGCTGGCGCCCATGCCGGCGAGGATCAGGCCGCCCAGCACCAGGGTCGGGTTGGTGGGCGAGAGCCCGGCCACCGCAATACCGATGGCCGACATCAGCAACGGCACGCACAGGTGCCAGCGGCGTTCGCGGTTGCGGTCGGACGAGCGCCCGCAGCCGATCATGAAGAAGCACCCGGCCAGATACGGTACGGCGCTCAGCAAGCCGACCTGGCTGTCGCGGCCGATGCCGGCGCCGTGGATCAGGGTGGGCATCCAGAACGCCAGGGTGTTCACCGCCAGCATCACCGCGAAGTACACCGCCACCAGCAGCCACACCTGCGGGTCACGCAGGATGCCGCCGAAGGAGGTGATGGATTTGCGCTGTTCTTCAGTGCTCAGTTGCTCGCGCAGTTGTTGCTTTTGCGCGGGCTCCAGCCACTTCACGGTTTCGAAGCTGTCGGGCAGGTATTTCAGGACGACCAGGCCGAGCAGCACCACCGGGGCGCCTTCGATCAGGAACATCCACTGCCAACCGCGCAGCCCGCCGAAATCATGGAAGTTCTCCAGGATTGCACCGGACAACGGGCCGCCGATCACACCGGCCATGGGCACGGCAATCGCAAACAGCGCGGTGACTTGCGCGCGGCGGCGGGCCGGGTACCAGCGGTTGAGAAACACCAGGATCCCCGGGAAGAAGCCGGCTTCGGCCACCCCCAGCAGAAAGCGCAGCACGTAGAAGCCCGTGGAGCTTTCGATCCACAGCATGCTGGTGGAGAGCACGCCCCACACCACCATCAGGCAGGCGATCCAGCGCCGTGGGCCGACCCGGTCCAGGGCCATGTTGCTGGGTACGCCGAACAGCGCGTAGGCGATGAAAAACAGGCCGGCACCGAGGCCATACACCGTGTCGCTGAAGTGCAGGTCGGTGCTCATCTGCATCTTGGCGAAGCCGATGTTGATGCGGTCCAGGTGGGCAAACAGGTAGCAGATCAGCAGCAACGGCATCAGTCGCCAGGTGACGATGCTGTGGGTGCGCTGATGTTCGATCAGGGTGGTGCTGTCGGCGGTATTGGCTGTGCTCATGATGTTGTTCTTTTTTGTTTGAGTGGCCATGGGCGGAAAGGTGGGCTGTGCTCAGCCCGCCTGGTTCTTCAGGAATGCGTGCACGTTGTTCTGCTTGAAATTCAGCTCGGGGTGCAGCTCGATCATCTCGAACGACAACGCCAGCAGCCGCTGGGATTGCAGCTCGGCGAAGTGCTCGGTGATGACCTTGAACAGGGCTTCGGCCACCGCCTTGCGGGTTTCCAGGTCGCGCCCGTGGCCGACCTTGAGAGTCATGTGGACGAAGGCGTAGTCATGCTTGCCGTCGGCCATGCGCCAGGTGTCCAGGCGCACTCCGCGACTGCGGATGCCTCCCAGGGGAAACACGCCGCTGTCCCCCAGCACGGCGTGAACCTGCTCGAACAGGGCCGGCAGGTTGGCCTGCTGCTCGATGTTGTCGGTGTATTCCGCGATGAAGTGCGGCATGTGTATCTCCTCTTGGGGTGAGGTGCAGCGAATTCCTTGTAGGAGCTGGCTTGCCTGCGATGGCATCAACTCGGTGCGACAGATACACCGAGGTGCCTGCATCACAGGCAAGCCAGCGCCTACAGGCGATCTTCACCAAGGCTCATAAAGGGAAAATGGCATTGATCTGCCCGGTGCCCGAACTGCCGAACGGCTGGGTGATGATCTCGGCCGGCTGGTTGTAGTCCGGCCCGCCCAGCAGTCCCAGGAGCATCGCAGTGTCGTGCATCTTGCCTTCGCCGAAGCAGTGCTCGGCGTAGTCCGGCAGCATTGCGCAGAACTCCTTGAAGCGGCCTTGCTTCCACATCTCCACCACGTGCAGGTCCATCTGTTTGTCGAATTCACGGGTCCAGTTGTGGATGTTGGCTTCGGCTTCGCGGTCGTCCGAGAAACGGTGGGAGAGGGAGCCCGAGGCCAGCACCAGGACTTTGCGGTCGCTTTTCTCGATCGCCCGGCGCACGGCGGCGCCGAACGCAAAGCTGTCTTCCAGGCGGTGCCAGGCGCACCACGCGGCAATCGAGATCACGTCGAACTTCTGCGCGTCCGGCACGCCCATGTGCATGTAGCGCATCGGTACCAGGGTGCCGTATTCCAGCTCCAGGCTCGGGATGTTGTGGGCCATGGTGCGCACGCCGGCCAGGTTGGCCTCGGCGGCGATCAACTCGCCCAGCTCGGGGCAGCCCGGGTACTCGTACTCCATGTTCTTGATGAAGTGCGGCAGCTCGTTGCTGGTGTAGGTGCCCTTGAAATGCTCGCCGCAATTGACGTGATAGCCGCTGTTGACCAGCCAGTGCACGTCGAACACCACCGCGGTGTCGGCCCCCAGTTCACGGGCGCGCCGCCCGATTTCCTTGTGCCCGGCGATGGCTGCTTCGCGGCAACCGTGGTGCTTGCCGGGCAGTTCCGACAGGTACATCGAGGGGACGTGGCAGATCTTCGCTGCCAGAACCACTTCGCCCATGATCATTCTCCTGAGTATTTATTCTTTTGTAGGAGCGAGCTTGCTCGCGAAAAACGTCAACGATAACGCAGCACTTCTGTTAGCCCGCGGCGCCTGCGGGTTCTTCGCGAGCAAGCTCGCTCCTACAGGTAGCGTTGTTATATCCGGGTTACACACCCCAGCGCGGGATGTGATGACTGCCCATGGAAATGCACACGTTCTTGATCTCGGCAAACACTTCGAAGCTGTACTGGCCGCCTTCACGGCCGGTGCCGGAACCTTTTACCCCACCAAACGGCTGGCGCAAGTCCCGCACGTTCTGGCTGTTGATGAACACCATGCCGGCTTCGATGCCGTAGGCCAGACGATGCGCCTTGCCGATGTCCTGGGTCCAGATATAGGACGCCAGGCCGTACTCGGTGTCGTTGGCCAGTTGCAGCGCCTCGGCTTCGTCCTTGAACGGGATCAGGCACACCACCGGGCCAAAGATTTCTTCCTGGGCGATGCGCATGTTGTTGTTCACATCGGCAAACACCGTCGGCTGGATAAACTGCCCGCGGCTCAAGTGCGCCGGCAGGTTGGCCGGGCGTTCCAGGCCGCCGGCCAGCAGAGTGGCGCCTTCTTCGAGGCCAATCCTGATGTAGCCGGTGACCTTGTCGTAGTGGGCCTGGGTGATCATCGAGCCAACCTGGGTCTTCGGGTCCTGTGGGTCGCCGACGATCAGGCGTTTGGCGCGGGCGGCAAATTCGGCGACGAACTGCGGGTACACGCTCTCCTGAATGAAGATCCGGCTGCCAGCGGTGCAGCGCTCACCGTTGAGCGAGAAGATGGTGAACAGTGCCGCGTCGAGGGCGCGGTCCAGGTCGGCGTCTTCAAAGATCAGCACCGGCGACTTGCCGCCCAGTTCCATGGAGTACTTTTTCAGCCCGGCGGTCTGCATGATTTTCTTGCCGGTGGCGGTACCGCCGGTGAAGGAAATCGCCCGCACGTCCGGGTGGCGCACCAGCGCATCACCGGCGGTGGCGCCGTAGCCCTGGATCACGTTCAGCACGCCGTTGGGAATCCCGGCTTCGACCGCCAGGCGCCCCAGTTCATTGGCCGTCAGCGGCGACAGCTCGGACATCTTCAGCACCGCGGTATTGCCCAGCGCCAGGCACGGCGCAGTCTTCCAGGTGGCGGTCATGAACGGCACGTTCCATGGCGACACCAACGCGCACACGCCCACCGGCTGGTACAGGGTGTAGTTGAGCATCTGGTCGTCCACCGGGTAACTGTGGCCGTCCATGCGGGTGCAGACTTCGGCGAAGAAATCGAAGTTGTGGGACGCCCGGGGAATCAGCACGTTCCTGGTCTGGTGGATCGGCAGGCCGGTGTCGAGGGTTTCCAGCTCGGCCAGGTGCGGCACGTTCTGTTCGATCAGCTCACCGAGCTTGCGCATCAAGCGGGCCCGTTCCTTGGCTGGCGTTCCCGCCCACTTCGGAAAGGCTTCCTTGGCTGCTGCAACGGCTTGCGCCACTTCCTCGGCACCGCCGCTGGCGACTTCACCGATGGCTTCGCCGGTGGCCGGGTTGTAGTTGATGAAGGTGTCTTTGCTCTCGACCTCACGGCCGTTGATCCAGTGTTTGATCATATTGCTCAAGCCTCTTTACGGGCGGCGAAAAAGTCCGCCTCGCTGACAATTCGATTGACCAGGCGGCCTACGCCTTCCACTTCCACGACCACTTCATCCCCCGGCACCACATCCGCCAGGCCTTCCGGGGTGCCGGTGGCGATCATGTCGCCGGGCTGCAGAGTCATGAAGCTGGACAGGTATTCGATCAAATACGGGATGTCGAAAATCATGTCCGAGGTCGAGCCTTCCTGGCGCAGTTCACCGTTGATCCAGGTGCGCAGCTTCAGGTTGCTCGGGTCCGGCACGTCGGCGACATCCACGATCCATGGGCCCACGGGCGTGGTGGCGTCGCGGTTTTTCACCCGCAGGTTGGGGCGGTAGTAGTTTTCCAGGTAGTCGCGGATCGCGTAGTCGTTGCACACCGTGTAGCCGGCCAGATACTCCAGGGCGTTCTCGCGCTTGACGTTGCGCGCCGGCTTGCCGATGACTGCCACCAGTTCGCACTCGTAGTGCATGTAGGCGACGTTGTCCGGCCGCCAGGTCACCTGGTTATGGCCGGTGTAGGTGCCGGGGGACTTGATGAACGCCAGCGGTTCAGTCGGTGGCTTGAAGGCCAGTTCGGCGGCGTGGTCGGCGTAGTTCAGGCCGAGGGCAAACATGCTGCCGGTGGCCGGTGGCAGCCATTCGACCTGGTCTTCGGCCAGCAGGCGGCCGTCGGCCAGGCGCACGGCGTTTTCAGCTTCTACCAGCACCTGGTGGGCTTCACCTTCAAAGCGAATACGGGCGTGTTTCATGACAGCTCCTCTGCCTTGATGTGGTTGACCAGGCGGCCCAGGCCGCTGATCTCGACTTCAACCGTGTCGCCGGGTTGCACATCCACCCGGCCTTCGGGGGTGCCGGTGATCAGCACATCGCCTTCGTGCAGGGTCATGAACTCGCTGATCTCGGCGATCAACTGCGGCAGGCTGCGCACGAAGTTGGCGGTGGAGTTTTGCTGGCGCAGTTCACCGTTGACGAACAGCTTCACGCTCAATTGATGCGGATTGGCGACCTGGTCGCGGGCCACCAGTTCCGGGCCCAATGCGCAGAAACCGTCCCGGCACTTGGCTTTCACCGCCGGGCGGTAGTAGCTGTCTTCCGGCAGGCTGAATTCATTGACGATGGTGTAGCCCGCCACATGCTCCAGGGCATTTTCGACACTGACCCGGCTGGCACTCTTGCCAATCACCACCCCGAGGGCCGGGCCCGGTTGCAGGCGTTCACCTTGCGGGTGCAGCACCACGCCGTCGTGGCCGTTGCGGGTATTGGGCGTCTTGATGAACAGCACCGGCTTCACCGGTGGTTTCTGGTAAGGCGCTTGTTCGAATTCGGCGAGACGTTGATTCAGCAACCCCTGGTAGTTCAGCGCAACGCCGAACAGGGTGCCGTTCGCAACATCATGCAGGGCACGGCTCATGCTTTTCTCCTGGCAGTGGCGGGGCAGATTCGGACCTGCACCGTGGGAAATTCGTTAACGTGTTAACGTTATAATTAAGATGTTAACTATCGTCAAGCGTGGCAATATTTCAGGGCAGTCAAAACAACAAAGAGAATGCAGTGATGAGCGATCGTCAGCCGATCCCCAACATCAACATCGGGCAGGTCTACGACCAGCGTTACAGCGATGCCGAGGTGCACTACGACCGGCTCGGCAACCTGGCGGGATTTTTTGGCCGCAACATGCCGGTGCATCGCCATGACCGGTTTTTCCAGGTGCATTACGTCAAGACCGGCGCGGTGCGGGTCTACCTGGACGACCAGCAGTACCTCGAATCCGGGCCGATGTTTTTCCTCACGCCGCCGACGGTGGCGCATTCCTTCGTCACCGAAGCCGACGCCGACGGCCATGTGCTGACCGTGCGCCAGCAACTGGTGTGGGCCTTGATTGACGCCGACCCCAGCCTGGCCCCCGGCGCACAATTGCCGGCGGCCTGCGTGGCGTTGGCGCGGCTGGCACCGGAGTTTCAGCCCGAGGTGCGCCGCCTGGAATTCCTGTTTGATGAGCTGTGCAGCGAGATCAACGCCCAGGCCAGCGGACGCGGTTCGGCCCTGGACAGCCTGACACGGCTGATCATGATCAGCCTGCTGCGGCTCTGCGCCAATTCCCTGGAAGCCCGGCCTGCACGGCACGAAGACCTGCGGATCTTCCACCGCTTCAACGAACTGATCGAAGACCACTACCTGCAACACTGGCCGCTGTCGCGCTACGCCGACGGTATCGGCGTCACTGAAGCGCGGCTCAACGAGGTGTGCCGACGCATCGCCGACCTGCCGTCCAAGCGCCTGATTCTGGAGCGGCTGATGCAGGAGGCCCGGCGCCTGCTGCTGTTCACCGGTAGCTCGGCGAATGAAATCTGCTACCAGCTGGGGTTCAAGGACCCGGCGTATTTCAGCCGGTTCTTCCAGCGCTACGCGCAGATGACGCCGGGGGAATACCGCCAGCGTCAATCGGGGTTGCGCTGAGGCGCCCGGCGTTACCACAGGGCTACGGTGTAGCCGATGATCACCCGGCTTTCGTCGATGTCGCTGGTCAGGCCGTTGCTTGAGCGCAGGGTCGCATTGCGCAGGCGCACGTTGACGTTCTTCAGCGGGCCGCTCTGTACGGTGTAGACCAGGTCGGTGTCGCGCTCCCATTCGCGGCCGTTGCGCACCGTGGCGGTTTGCGCATGGCTGCCGTCGACGTAGCGGGTCATGAAGGTCAGGCCCGGCAGGCCGAGGGCGGCGAAGTTGTAGTCGTAGCGCGCCTGCCAGGCATCGGTGTTGGCCTTGGTGAAGATATTGATGGTCACCAGGTTGACCGAATACGGATCTTGCCCCGGGAAGGCAAAGTCGCCGTCACCGGAAAGGTTCTGGAAGCCCAGGCCGAATTTGTGTGCGCCCACCGACAAACTGAACATGCCGTTGAAAAAGCGGTTGTCGATCCGCCCGCCGTCCACCCGCGAAGCGCTGCGCAGCAGGGCGCTGCCTTGCTCGCGGGTGTCGAAGTAGCGCAGGTCGGTGCGCAGGTTCACGCCCTGGGCCAGCGGCAGGTCATGCACCAGGCCGATGAAATTCTGGCGGTAGATGTCCTGCATCTGCGCGTAGTAATAGGTCGCGGCCAGGTGCGGGTTGATCGCGTAGGTGCCGCCGGCAAGGTCCAGGTGGCTGCTGTTGACGCCGCCGTAGCTCATGGACTCGTTGTTGGAGGAGTCCCGCAGGTTCTGCTTTTCCAGGCGGCCGACGTTCAACGTCAGGCCGTCGATGTCCTGGGAGGTCACCAGTTCACCGTTGTAGGTCGACGGCAACAGGCGCGTGTCGTTGTAGGCGGCCACCGGCAACAGCGGTTGCAGGGTGCCGAGCTTGAGCACGGTCTTCGACAGGCGCAGCTTGGCGGTCAGGCCGAGTTCGCTGTAGCTGTCGGCCGGCTCGCCGCTGGCGCCAGACGGCAACAGCCCGGTGCCCCGGCGGTCGCGGCTGGAGTCGAGTTTCAGGCCCATTTCGCCCAGGGCGTCCACGCCAAACCCGACCACGCCTTCGGTGTAGCCCGACTCCAGGCGCAGCACAAAACCTTGCGCCCATTCGTCTGCCTTGTTCTGCGGCGCGTTGGCCTGGCGAAAGTCGCGGTTCATGTAGAAATTGCGCAGGTCCAGGCTGGCCTTGCTGTCCTGGATGAAGTCGGCGTGGGCGACCAGAGGGCTAAACGCGGCGCACAGGCCAGCGCTTGCCGCCGTGCGAAAGAGGCACGAATGCATGAGGGGCGTTCCTTTTGTTGTTTTTGTTGGTAGAGCCCGCCACCAGGGCAGGGGCGGGCATATTGTTAACATGTTATCTTTAAGCTGAATAGCTGGATTAACAGGTTTTTATGAATTCGTTTCGAAATTAACGATTTGCTGCGTGCGTCGGGTTGCGCACGCGGGACACCGACTCTAAGCTTCGTCGCTTCGACCTCTATTGCGCGTGAACCATGCCCACCCCCAGACCGTCCCTTACGCTCACCTTGCTCCAGGCCCGCGAAGCGACCATGGCGTTCTTCCGGCCGTTGCTCAATGAACATGACCTGACCGAACAGCAGTGGCGGGTGATCCGCATCCTGCGCCAGCAAGGCGAACTCGAAAGCCACCAACTGGCGCACCTCGCCTGCATCCTCAAGCCGAGCATGACCGGCGTACTGGGGCGGCTGGAGCGTGACGGCATCGTGCGCCGGCGCAAATCCGCCGAAGACCAGCGCCGGGTGTTCGTCGCTCTGACCGAACAGGGCCAGCAGTGTTTCGTCGACATGAGCGCCGGGATGGAAAGCAATTACCTGAAGATTCAGGAGCAGTTCGGCGAGGAATCCCTGGAGCAATTGATGGAGCTGCTCCAGAAGCTCAAAGGCATCAAACCGTAATAATCAAAAAATAGTGGCTGAAGCCTGTCCCTTTTTTTCACGTGACTGGTCATTCCAGGTAAGTGAACAAAATCGAGAGCTTCTTCCAATGCCCGCAATACGCCCGTTGCTGAACCTCAGCCTCATGCTGAGCCTGAGTGCCAGCCCGTTGTTCGTTCCCATCAGCTATGCCGAAGACGGTGCGTCCCGGCGCAGCTACCAGGTGCCGGCCGGCAGCCTGAGCGCCGCACTGACCCGTTTCGCCGGGCTGGCCGGGGTCAACCTCTCGGTGGACCCGGCGCTGGTCAGCGGCCGCAACAGCAGCGGATTGTCCGGCGAATACGGCGTCGAAGAAGGTTTCGCGCGCCTGCTCCAGGGCTCCGGCCTGCAACTGCAGCCCATGGGCGAGCAGGCCTATAGGCTGACCCCGGTTCCCGAAGGCGGCAGCCTGCAACTGGCGCCCACCTCGATTCTCGGCACCACCGGCGATGCCGGCAGCGAGTCCTTCGCCGGTGGCCAGGTGGCGCGCCGTGGCTCCCAGGGGCTGCTGGGCTCGAAGGACTTCATGGATACTCCGTTCAGCATGACCACCTACACCAGCGCGGCGGTCAAGAACCAACAGGCGCGTACCCTTGGCGACCTGATTGCCAGCGACCCCTCGGTGCGCGCCACCAACCCGGCCGGCGGGCGCTATGAGCAATTCACCATTCGCGGCTTCAGCCTGTTCAACAGTGATGTCGCCTACAACGGCCTCTATGGCGTATTGCCGACCTATACCATCGACATGGAAATGGCCGAGCGCGTCGACATCATCAAAGGCCCCAGCCAGTTGATCAACGGCATCTCGCCACGAGGCAGCGTGGGCGGCGGGATCAACGTGGTGCCCAAGCGCGCTACCGACAAGCCCATCACCTCGTTTACCGGCAGTTGGGCCTCCGACAGCCAGGCGGGCGGGGCCGTGGATATCGGCCGGCGTTTTGGTGAAGACAACCAGTTCGGCCTGCGTTTCAACGGCGTGAAACAGTCCGGCGACACCGCCTGGGATCACCAGAGTGTCGACCGCGAAATGGCCGTGCTGGGCCTGGATTTTCGCGGTGAACGCCTGCGACTTTCCACCGACATCGGCCGCACCGAGCGCGATACCGACGCCCCCCAGGAACGTGTGCAAGTCGGGCCCAAAGCCAGGGTGCCGAGTGCCAACGACGTACGCCACAACTACGCGCAGCCCTGGAGCAAGGCAAGCACCAACGACACCTTCGGCACGGTCAACGGCGAGTTTGATCTCAGCGACAACCTAATGCTCTACGGCGGCGTCGGCGCGCGCAAAAGCAACCACGACTTCCTGCGCCATGCGGTGTCAGTGAGCAACAACGCCGGTGACTTCAGCGTGCAGCCCCGCGACTTCACCCGCGATGAAAACGTGCGCACCGCCACGGCGGGCGTGCGCAACTGGTTCCATACCGGCCCGGTGAGCCATGAGGTCAACCTGGCGGCCAGCTACTTCTACATGGACTTCGAAAACGGCGGCGCGCGATATGCGCTGGGTTCGAGCAATATCTACAACCCTGTGGAAAACCCCGCGCCTGGCCGGCCAACGCGATTTGACTCGAAGGTCTACACCGAAAACCGTTTCAGCGGTGTGGCGTTGTCCGACACCCTGGGCTTTTTCGATGACCGGTTGCTGCTGACCCTCGGTGCGCGCTGGCAGCGGGTCAAGGTGGATGACTGGACCGACAACGTTAAAGGCGACACCGCCTACGACGAGGAAAAAATTTCACCGTCCGGCGGCATCCTGTTCAAGGCAACCGACAAGCTCTCGTTGTACGCCAACTACATGGAAGGCCTGAGCCAGGGCAAGGTCGCGCCGTCGGCGTCGGTCAACGATGACGAAATCTTCCCACCGTTCATCAGCCGTCAGGTCGAAGTCGGCGCCAAGTACGACGCCGGTGCGTTCGCGGTGACGGCCGCTGTATTCAGGATCAAGCAGCCGGCCTACGAGACCAACGCCACCACGCTGGTCTTCGGCCCCAATGGCAAGCGCCAGAACGATGGTGTGGAACTCAGCGTGTTCGGCGAGCCGCTCAAGGGTTTCCGCCTGCTGGGCGGGGTGATGTACATCGACAGCGAACTGACCCACACCACCAACGGCACCTACGACGGCAACCGCGCGCCGGCCACGCCCAAGTACAACGTCAACCTGGGCGCGGAGTGGGACGTGCCGACTGTTGAAGGCCTGACCCTGACCAGCCGCGGGATCTATTCCAGCTCGCAGTACCTGGACCAGTCCAACGTCAAGGAAATCGACGCCTGGACGCGGCTTGATGTCGGCGCACGCTACGCCTTCAAGGTCGACGACAAGCACATTACCCTGCGGGCCAATGTCGAGAACGTGGCCAACCGGCGCTACTGGAGTTCGGCCGGTGCCTCGGATGACAGCGAGCCGGGGTTGACCTTGTCGACGCCGCGCACGTATTTGCTGTCGGCGACCGTCGACTTCTAGCGGCAATCGCGCCACAGGGAAGTGGCACTCTTGTGCAGTTCAAAATTAAACGACGAGAAGTTCAATGATTAGTGCTGTTGCAGTGGGCTGGCTATTTGCAATCGTGAACTAAGCATCAATATGTTAGTCGATGTGTTTAACAAGATTTTATGAATTGTGGCGAACTAATGGCCTTGGTCAGTAGTTCTAAAAGGCCATGATTTGCCACGGCTGTCCTGCACATCGCTTGTGTGCAGGGTCTTGATCTTGTTCAAGGCGCCGCTGGGACTAGTTGTTGTTTCTGCACCCTTGGAAACAGCCTCTTCAACTAGTTGTTCAGAATGGTGCAGATGTCTCAACCGATACCGTCAATGCCCATCGATGCATGCCGAATGCAGATTCCGGATGCCGAACAAGTGTGCGCGTGGCTGATGCGAAAAGCCGGTCTGAAAACCGTCGACCTGGAACGTGCTCGACGGTTATCCCAGGAATCCGACGACCCCGAACTGCTCGGCCTGCTGACGCGCCTGGGGCTGGTTTCCGAAGTGGAACTGGCGCGGGCCTGGGCCGATTTGCTCGGCGCGCCGTTGCTGCTGGCCGATGCCGCACCGCCCGTGCTCGACCCGCTGCCGGCGCTGACCGAACGCTTCATGCGCCATTACCAAGTGGTGCCGGTGGGCTGGAGCCACGGTGGTGTGCGGGTGTTGGCGGCCAACCCGGCGCTGCTGTATCCGTTCCAGGCCCTGGCGTATGCGTGCGGCGTACCGGTGTGGCTGGCGGTCGGGCCGCGCAACGAAGTCGAAACCCTGATCGAGCGTTACTACGGCCAGGGCCGTTCCGCCATGGGCACCCTGATCGAAAACCTCGACGAACAAGGCGGCGCCCTGGAAGACATCGAACACCTCAAGGACATGGCCTCTGAAGCCCCGGTGATTCGCCTGGTCAACCTGATCCTGCAACGGGCCGTGGAGCACCGCGCCTCGGACATCCATATCGAACCCTTCGAAAACCAGCTCAAGGTGCGCTACCGCATCGACGGTGTGCTGCATGAAGCCGAAGCGCCGCCGGCGAGTTCCTCGGCGGCGGTGATTTCCCGGGTCAAGATCATGGCGCGCCTCGACATCGCCGAGCGCCGCCTGCCGCAGGACGGCCGGATCATGTTGCGCATCCAGGGCAAGGAACTGGACCTGCGGGTATCCACGGTGCCCACCAGTTTTGGCGAGTCGGTGGTGATGCGCCTGCTGGACCGCCAGACCGTGCAGTTCGATTTCCAGAGCCTGGGCTTTGACGGCCAGCGCCTGGCAACCTTCCTTGAAGTGCTCGAGCGGCCCCACGGCATCCTGCTGGTCACCGGGCCCACCGGCTCGGGTAAAACCACCACGCTCTATACCGCGTTGTCGCGGCTCAATACCGCCGAGCGCAAGATCATCACTGTCGAAGACCCGGTGGAATACCAGTTGGAAGGCATCAACCAGATCCAGGTCAAACCCGCCATTGGGCTGGACTTCGCCGGCGCGCTGCGCTCCATCGTGCGCCAGGACCCGGACGTGATCATGATCGGTGAAATCCGCGACCTCGAAACCTGCCGCATCGCCATCCAGTCCTCCCTGACCGGCCACCTGGTGCTCTCGACCCTGCACACCAACAGTGCCGCAGCGAGTATCACGCGCCTGCTGGACATGGGGGTGGAGAGCTACCTGATCGCCTCGACCGTCAATGGCATCCTCGCGCAGCGCCTGGTGCGCCGCCTCGACCCGGCGACCCGTGAGGCGTTCGAAGCCCCGCCGGAGCTGATCGAGGAACACGGCCTTGACCGCTTCACCGACCAGCGCCCGATCCTGCTTTACCGGCCTCGCGCCAACGCCGCCGGCGGCGGTTACCACGGCCGCAGTGCAATCACGGAATTGCTGGTGATGAATGACGAACTGCGCAGCTTGTTGATGCGCCAGGCCGACGCCGCGACCCTCGAACATGCCGCCCGCCGTGGTGGCTTGCGCACCCTGCATGAAGAAGGCCTGCGCCAGGCGGTGGCCGGTGTCACATCCCTTGAAGAAGTGTTGCGCGTCACCCGTGGAGAGGGCGCGTGAGCCTGTTCAAATACCGTGCCCTGGACAGCCAGGGCGTCGCGCAGAACGGCACCCTCGAAGCGAAGGACCAGGCCGCCGCCGTCGCTGCGCTGCACAAGCGTGGCCTGCTGCTATTGCACATCGATGCCGCCGGTGCCCAAGGGCTGCGCAATGCCTTCGGGCGCGGCCAGTTGAATGGCGCGGCGCTGGTCAGTTTTACCCAGCAACTGGCCACCCTGCTGGGCGCGGGCCAACCGTTGGAACGCTCGCTGGGCATCCTGCTCAAGCAGCCCGGCCAGCCGCAGACCCGAGCGCTGATCGAACGTATCCGCGAGCACGTCAAGGCCGGCAAGCCATTGTCGGCAGCGCTGGAAGAGGAGGGCAGCCAGTTTTCGCCGCTGTACCTGAGCATGGTGCGTGCCGGTGAGGCGGGCGGTGCGCTGGAGAACACCCTGCGCCAACTCAGTGACTACCTGGAACGCAGCCAGTTATTGAGAGGCGAGGTGATCAACGCGCTGATCTATCCCGCCTTCCTGGTGGTGGGCGTGCTCGGTTCCCTGGCGCTGTTGCTGGCTTACGTGGTGCCGCAGTTCGTGCCGATCTTCAAGGATCTGGGCGTGCCGATTCCGTTGATCACCGAAGTGATCCTGGGCCTTGGGCAGTTCCTCGGCGCCTACGGCCTGGCGGTTTTTGCCGGGTTGATCGTGACGGTCTGGGCCCTGGCGGCACGCCTGCGCAACCCACGACACCGCGAGCAGTACGACCGGCGCGTGCTGGGTATCCGCGTTATCGGCCCGCTGTTGCAGCGGGTCGAAGCCGCACGCCTGGCACGCACCCTCGGCACCTTGCTGAGCAACGGCGTGGCACTGCTGCAAGCGCTGGTGATCGCGCGCCAGGTCTGCACCAACCGTGCCTTGCAGGCACAAGTGGCCCAGGCCGCCGAGTCGGTGAAAGGCGGCGGCACCCTGGCCAGTGCATTTGGCAGCCAACCGCTGCTGCCGGACCTGTCCCTGCAAATGATTGAAGTCGGCGAACAGGCCGGTGAACTGGACAGCATGCTGCTCAAGGTCGCCGACGTGTTCGACGTCGAAGCCAAGCGCGGCATCGACCGCCTGCTCGCCGCCCTGGTGCCGTCCCTGACGGTGGTCATGGCGGTGCTGGTGGCGGTGATCATGCTCGCGATCATGCTGCCGCTGATGAGCCTGACCAGCAATATATGAAGACCCAAGGAAGCAAGCCGATGCGCCATACCCGTTTCAAACCCGCCCGCCGCCAAGGCGGTTTCACCTTGCTGGAAATGCTCGCGGTGATTGTGTTGCTGGGCATCGTCGCGACCATCGTGGTGCGCCAGGTGGGCGGCAACGTCGACAAGGGCAAATACGGCGCGGGCAAGGCGCAACTGGCCAGCCTGAGCATGAAGATCGAGAGTTACGGCCTGGACGTCGGCTCGCCACCCAAGACCCTCCAGCAATTGGTCGACAAGCCTGGCAACACCGCCGGCTGGGCCGGGCCGTACGCCAAGCCCTCAGACCTCAAGGACCCGTTCGGCCATGCCTTCGGCTATCGCTTCCCCGGTGAACATGGCGCCTTCGACCTGATCTTCTACGGTCAGGACGGCCAGCCCGGCGGCGAAGGCTACAGCGCCGACCTGGGCAACTGGGAATAATGCCGGCCCTCCAACGCGGCTTTACCCTGCTGGAGATGCTGGTGGTGATCGTGTTGATCAGCATCGCGGCCGGGTTGGTGGGATTTGGCCTGCAACAAGGCCTGCGGGTAGCGAAAGAGCGCCAGGTGGTCGGGCAGATGGTGGATGCCCTGCGCAGCACACGGGCGCGGGCGATTGTCAGCGGCAGGTCGGCCAAGACCGTTTTCGACTTGGCCCGGCTGAGCTTTCAGGCGCCGGGGCAACCCATCAAGCACTGGCCGGCCGATCTGCAAGTGACCCTGCACACCGCCGAACACGCAGGCGCTGCGGTGGAGTTTTACCCCGACGGCAGCTCTACCGGCGGCAACCTGTTATTGGCCAATGGCACGCGACGCTGGCGCATCGACGTCGGCTGGCTGACCGGCAGCGTGCAGTCCAGGGCATTGCCATGAAGCGTCAGTCGGGTTTCACCTTGCTGGAAATGCTCGCAGCGCTGACCCTCATGGCGATCTGCAGCACGGTGTTGCTGGTCGCGTTCGGCCAAAGCGCGCGCTCGTTGTTGCAGGTGGCCCACAGCGACCGCCTGACCCATACCGCCTTGAGCGTGATGGATCAGGAGGCGTCGGGGCCCCTGGCCAGTGGCGTGCGCGAGGGCGAGCTGGACGGCATTGCCTGGCAACTGCGCGTCGCCCAGCAGCCCACCCGCATCGGTCAGCCACATTTGTTTCGCCTCGATCTCAGCGTCAGCGAAGGTCCGCGCCGCGCAAATTTCAGTACCTTGAAACTGCGCGCCAGCCGCGACGGGAGCCTCCAGTGAAGCAGCAGCGGGGCTTCACGTTGCTCGAAGTCATGATCGTGCTCAGCCTGCTGGGCGTGTTGTTGGCCCTGGTGGGCGGCGCGCTCCTGGGAGCCAACCGTGCAGTACTCAAGGCGCAGCGCTACACCGTCAGCCTGGATGAAAGTCGCGCCGCGCAACAGTTCCTGCGCACCTCCATCAGCGAAGCATTGCCCCTCGACGTGACCGAGGACGACAGCCAGACCAACGGTTTTTTTGTCGGCGCTCCCCAGCGCCTGCAATTCGTCGCGACCTTGCCGGGCGTGCTCGGCGGCGGTATCCAGCGTTTCACCTTGCAGTTGACCGAGCGCGAGTTGCAGGTGGCGTTCGCACGGTTTGAGTCCAATGCCCAAGTGAGCGTGCCGGCCATCCGCAGCGAGCCGCAGGTGTTGCTGAAGAACGTCGACGATCTGCAATTCAGCTATCGCGGCCTGTCGCCCAAGGGCCAGGCCACCGGTTGGATCAGTGACTGGCCGTGGACCAAACGCCTGCCTTATGCGGTACGCATTGCAGCACAAGTCAACGGACCGGTGCCGTGGGTCACCCAAGTGGTTGCCCTGCGGCTGAACCTCTCCAGCGGAGCATCAGGCGAATGAAGCGTCAGCGCGGCGTTGCATTGCTGCTGGTGCTGTGGGTACTGGCGTTGCTCAGCTTGCTGCTGGGCGGCCTGGCCGGTTGGGTACAACTGGAAAGCCGCCAGGCCCTGTGGCATCGCCAGCATACCCAGGCGCTGCTGGCGGCGGAGGCGGGCGTGGCGTTGGCCATGCAGGCCCTGGCCGACCCGCTGCAACGCAAGCAATGGATCGCCGACGGCCGCGAAATGCCTCTGGTATTTGATGACGCACAGCTTCACGTGAGCCTGCACAGCGAGCGCGGCAAGCTGTATTTGAACAGCGCCGAGGCCGCTGACTTTGCCCGCCTGGCCCTGGCCTGCGGTGCCACCCAGGCCCAGGCCAGCCGGCTCGCCGGGGACCTGGAAATGCGGCGCAACGCAGGCCTGGCGCCGTTCCGCGTGGTGGAGGAAGTGCGGCAATTGCCCGGCATGACCCAGGCGCTGTACAGCCGGCTGGCCCCGGAAATCAGTTTGTGGAGCGGCCTGGACCGGCCCGATCCCGCTTTCGCCAGCCCATTGATGCGCCAGGCGCTGAACCTGCCCCGGCAGAGCGCAGTAGGGGCCGACCCCGGTGACGTGCTGGTGATCGACAGCCGCGCACAACGCCCCGGCGGTTACCACGCCCGATTACGAACCACGGTTTTATTGAGCCCATCGGAGGGAAGCGCACAACCTTATCGGGTGCTGCGTTGGCAAGAATGAATCCATACCTTTCGGCGCCAGTGGCGCGCCTTCAACAGCTGGCCGAACCGCTCACCCGGCACTGGCGCGGCAGCTTGCTGCAAGTGGGCTGGCGCCTGTGGCTCAAGGAGCTGCGTGGCTGCCTGCCGGCGTGGCTGTCGGTCCGTGACATCCCCGAGCACCGCTACCACTGGCCGTTGACCGGGCCGGTGGCAAAACCTGCCGACGAGGTGCGCCAGGTGCTGGTGCTCGCGCCCTCGGCGGTGCTGCTGCAAACCCTGCAACTGCCCCTGGCGGCCGCGCGCAACCTGTCGACCGTTATGGGTTATGAACTGGACCGCTTTACCCCGTTCGAAGCTGAACAGTTGTACTTCGTGGCCCGTCAGGAACGGCGCACCGCCACGCATGTGCAGGTGACCCTGGTGGCCATTCTGCGGGAGCGCCTGGATCAAATCCTGTTGGACTGCGCTGCCCTCGGCTTGCAGCCCCATGCGGTGGATGTGGACGGGCCAATGGGCATCGACCTGCTGCCGGCGCCGTTGCGCCCACGCCAGCGCCCGGCCGGGAAGGGCTTGCAACGCAGCCTGCCCTGGCTGTGCGGCGCCTTGCTGATTGCCGCGATGCTGCTGTGGCTCAACGACCGCCAGCGGGTGCTCGACGTCATGCAGGCGCAGGTGCAACAACAGAAAGCCCAGGTCGCGGAGGTCCAGAGCCTGCGCCAGCAACTGCTTAACACCCGTGGCGCCGCGCAGTACCTGATTCGCCGCAAGTCGGCACAACCGCCGTTGGCGGCGTTGCTCAACGAGCTGACCGCCTGCCTGCCCGCCGATACCTGGATCGACCAGTTGGACGTCAACAACGGCGCCGACGTGTCCTTCTCCGGGCAAAGCGCCAAGGCGAGTGCCCTGATCACTCGGATCAAGGCGTGCCACAGCCTGGAAAACCCCCAGTTCGAAGGGGTGATCCAACCCGATGCGCAAACCGGCAAGGATCAGTTTTCCCTGCGCGCCCACTTGCACCAGGAGGCCGCCGATGCGCCGACCACTGACACCCCGTGAGCGTCGCGGCGCCGCCTTGCTGGTCCTGGCGCTGGTGCTGGGCGGCGGTTACTGGCTGCTGATCGACAGCTGGTTCGCCGGGCCATTGCGTGCCATGGGCGAGCAGGCCGAACAGCTGCGCGAACAACAGCAACGCTATGCGGGCCTGCTGCACCAGGGCGCCGCCTTGCGTGAGCAATTGGAGCAAGCCCGCCAGGACCCGGCCAGCAGCACCAGCCTGTTGCCGGGGGATGACCCCAGCGCCGTGGCGGCGGACCTGATGCAGCGCATCGCCGACCTGATCAACAGCCGCGCCGGCCTCGGCGGCGGCTGCAGCCTGACCCAGCGCATGCCCATCACCCCGGAGCAGGACGACACCGAGCCCTATTGCCAGGTCAAAGTCAGCCTGACCCTCAACTGCGCCATCGAACCCTTGACTGCGATCCTGCATGAGCTGGAGTACCAGCGACCGTTCCTGTTCGTGGATGAAATGAGCGTCCGTCGCGGGCCGAATGCCCCCGCCAGCGGCGGTGCCGGAAAGCTGGTGGTGCACCTGTTGGTGCGCGGTTATCTGCAACCGGCAGCCGCCACGCAGGCCCGCCGATGATCAATTCATTGCGCCCCCTCGAGTGGGTGTTGCTCGGTGTGGCCGGGCTGCTGGGCCTGCTGATGGTGGGCATCTTGAGCAGCATCGGCGATGCGCCGCAGTGGCTGGATGAGCCTGCCTCCGCCGTGCGCGCCAATGCTTCGGCGAAGGTTCACGTGGCCCCGAGTGCGACCCTGGAAAGCCTCGCCGGCACCTGGCAGGCGCCGCTGTTCAGCCCCGACCGCAGCCCCGATGCCGCCGTTGGCCAGGCCGAGATTTCCAGCCTGTCGAGCCTGAAGCTGACCGGCGTGCTGCTCGACGGCGACCTGCGCGTCGCGCTGCTCAAGCGTGACGAGGGCCCGCCGCTCAAAGTCCAGCAAGGCCAGACTCTGCCCAACGGCTGGCGCCTGGAACACCTGACACCGCTGCACGCCCGTTTTGTGCTGGATGGCCGCACGCAAACCCTGAGCCTCAGCGTTCCGCGTTTGCCGCCGCCGTCCACCACACCACCGATTTCCCTTCCTCACGAGCCCGCCCCTTGATCGATACTTCCCCTCGCGCCTTGCGCACCAGCGTGTTTTGCCTGGCCACCGCCGTCGCCTTGGGCGGCTGTGGGTCATTCCCCGATCACCTCGACCCGGACGATGCCTTGCTTCACGAGGCGATGCAGGGCACCGGTTCGCAACGGCCGCCCGTGGACCCGGCCAGCGAGTCGCCTGCGGCCGACAGCCGCCAACCCCAGGCGCCTACGCCGCCCCAGCGCCAGTTGATTCGCGGTAACCAGCAGTTCGTGCGCCAGCCCGCACCTGCGCCGGCGGTCAAGGATGAAGCCAGCGGCGACATCGTGTTCAACTTCGCCGACCAGCCGATTGAGGCGGTGATCAACAGCGTCATGGGCGACCTGCTGCACGAGAACTACAGCATCGCCCAGGGTGTGAAAGGCAACGTAAGCTTCTCCACCTCAAAGCCGGTGAGCAAGCAGCAGGCGCTGTCGATCCTCGAAACCCTGTTGTCCTGGACCGATAACGCGATGATCCGCCAGGGCCAGCGCTACGTGATCCTGCCCGCCAACCAGGCGGTGGCGGGCAAGCTGGTGCCGGAAATGAGCGTGTCGCAACCCTCCAGCGGGCTCTCGGCCCGGCTGTTTCCGCTGCGCTATATCTCGGCCACGGAAATGCAGAAACTGCTCAAGCCGTTCGCCCGGGAAAACGCATTCCTGCTGGTGGATCCGGCGCGCAACGTGCTGAGCCTGGCCGGTACGCCGGATGAGTTGGCTAACTATCAGGACACCATCGACACCTTCGACGTCGATTGGCTCAAGGGGATGTCGGTGGGGGTGTTCGGTTTGCAACGGGCCTCGGTGGCCGAGTTGATGCCCGAGCTGCAAAAAATGTTTGGCCCCGACAGCGGCATGCCCCTGGCGGGCATGGTGCGCTTCCTGCCCATCGAGCGGACCAATTCGGTGGTGGCGATCTCGTCCCAGCCGCAGTACCTCAGTGAAGTTGGCGACTGGATTCACACCATCGATGAAGGCGGCGGCAACGAGCCGCAGATGTACGTCTACGACGTGCGCAACATGAAGGCCACGGACCTCGCCAAATACCTGCGGCAGATCTACGGCACCGGCGCGATCAAGGACGATGCGCCGGCCAAGGTGGCGCCGGGGCTCCGCACGGCGACCTTGTCGTCACTCAACACCAGCGGCGGCACCTCCGGTGGCTTGAACAACAGCAGCAATAGCCCGCCCGTCAGCGACGAAGAAGACCAGGCCCCGGTCGCCAGCGAAGACGGTGAAAATGCAGAGCCGGGCGCTGCCAAAAGCCTCGACGCCGGCACCCGGATCACCGCGCAAAAAAGCAGTAACCAGTTGCTGGTACGCACCCGACCGGTGCAGTGGAAGGAGATCGAATCGGCGATCAAGCGCCTCGACAACCCGCCGCTGCAAGTGCAGATCGAGACGCGCATCCTCGAAGTCAAACTCACCGGCGAACTGGACCTAGGGGTGCAATGGTACCTGGGCCGCCTGGCGGGCAACTCCACCAGCACCACGGTAGCCAATACCCCTGGCAGCCAGGGCGCCCTGGGTGGCGGCGGTGCGGGATTGGGCGCGGATTCGCTGTTCTATTCCTTCGTCAGCTCCAACCTGCAAGTGGCCTTGCACGCCCTGGAAACCAACGGCCGCACCCAGGTGCTGTCGGCGCCGTCGCTGGTGGTGATGAACAACCAGCCGGCGCAGATCCAGGTGGGGGACAACATCCCCATCAGCCAGACCACGGTCAACACCGGCAACGCCGACAGCACCTTGAGCAGCGTCGAATACGTGCAGACCGGGGTGATCCTCGACGTGGTGCCGCGGATCAACCCGGGCGGCCTGGTGTACATGGACATCCAGCAACAGGTCAGCGACGCCGAGAACCAAACCACCAACAGCAGTGACACGCCCAACAACCCGCGCATCTCCACACGTTCGGTGTCGACCCAGGTGGCGGTGCAAAGCGGCCAGACCGTGTTGCTCGGCGGGTTGATCAAGCAGGACAACGCGGAGAGCGTCAGCGCCGTGCCGTACCTGGGGAAAATCCCCGGGCTGCGCTGGTTGTTTGGCAACACCAGCAAGTCCAGGGATCGCACCGAGTTGATCGTGCTGATCACGCCGAGGGTGATCACCAGCAGCGGTCAGGCGCGGCAGGTGACGGATGACTACCGCCAGCAGATGCAGCTGTTGCGACCGGCCAACTGAAGGACCTTTCAGCCCTTGCGTTGCAGGGTGTGATAACCCAGCGCCGCCCGTGCTTCACGCAGGGATTTGCCTTCATCGAGCAGCGCCCGGATACGCGCTTCCACCGCTTCAATCGAGCGCGCGCACGCCGCCACTTCATGGGCCCGCTCGCGCGGCACGATCACCACGCCATTGGCGTCGGCGACCACGATGTCCCGGGCGCACACCCGGGCCTGGCCGATGGACACCGGCTGGTTTACCGCTTCCACTTCAACCCGGTCCTTGCCCGTGCGCATGAACCGGCCCTTGGTGAACAGCGGGTAGCCGTCGCCCAGGGCCTTGCTCACGTCGCGGCACACGCCATCGATCACCGTCGCGGCGATCCGCTGGCTGCCGGCGTACTGGGTCATGATGTCGCCCCACACCGTGCAGTCGGTGCGTCCGTCGTTGTCGATCACCACCACATCGCCTTCGGCCACGTCATCGATAAAGTCGCCTACGGTGCCCGGCGGGGTGCTGGCGCTGACGTAGCGCACCGTGAAGGCCGGGCCGACCACCACCTGGCGATAGTTGTCCAGGGGCATGATCCCCAGGCATTGGCCGGGCAGGCCTAGCTTGTCCAGGGCGTCGGACACGCCCGGGGTGTCCAGGCCGGCAAACAGGGCAACCAATTCTTGGTCTTGGGGTGACATGGATAACTCCTCGTGGTGGTGACAAATCAGGTCGCGTGGCTGGAGGCCGGGCGGGGCTCGGCAATGGTCAGCAAAATGATGAAGCTGATGAACGAGCCGATCGCCAGCCAGGCAAATACGTAGTTCCAGCCGTAGTTGTCCAGCAGCAGGCCGGTGATGAAGGGCGTGGCGGCGGCGCCCAACTGGCCGATCATGTTCACGATGGCGTTGGAGATCGGGAAGGTCTTCTTGGTGGTCAGGCCCATCGGGTAGACCATGTAGGACGAGAAGCCGAGGCTCAGCACCACGCCGGTCAGCATCAGCAGCAAGCCGTAGGGCAGGGGCTCGGCCGGTGAATTGATCAGCAGGTACATCATCAACGAGGTGCCGACGGCCGACAGCAACATGCCCGGCTTGCGACGGCCGCCCATCAGGCGGTCCGAGCAGAAACCACCCAGCAGGTTGCCCAGCACCGCGCCCACCCAGGGCGCTGCCGAGACCAGGCCCATGTTCATGATCGAAAACTGCTTGACGGTCATCAGGTAGGTGGGAATCCACGCCAGCAGCACGCTGGAGACACCGAGCTGGAAGCAGTAGCTGGTGGCGCACCCCCAGATATTCCATGAGGTGAAAACCTGACGGTTGGTTTCCAGGGGCTTTTCATCGCGGGTGCGGATCACCCGGTCGAGCTTTTTCACCCACGCCGGGGTCTTGTGCACACGGGCGGTCTGGGCGATTGCGGTGTCTTCGACGATGTACTGCAGTTCGGCCTGGTTGACGAAGCGGCTGCGGGACGGATGGTCCGTGACCAGGAAGTACCAGACCACCGCCAGCACGATGCCCGGGATCGCAAAGAAGTAGAAAATCTCGCGCCAGCCCCATACCGAAATGATCACGGCACACAGCGGCGGCACGATCACCGGTCCGAACTTCACGGCCGACAGAAAGATCCCCGACGCGGTGCCTTTTTCCCGTGCCGGAAACCAGTTATTGATGGTGGTGGTCATGCTGATGGGCAGCGGGCCTTCGGCGATGCCCAGGCCCAGGCGATAGAGTTTCAGCGCCAGCAGTGAGCTGGCGGTGCCTACCAGGCCGGTCAGCAACGAGGTCAGCACCATGGCCCCCGGCAGGATCCGGCTGACGCCAAAGCGCCCGAAGGCAAAGCCCGACGGCAGTTGTGCCAGGGCGTAAGCCAGCAGGAACAGGCTGACCAGGCCACCGGCCTGGGCGTTGCTCATTGCAAATTCCTGGCGAATGAACGGCAGCGCCACGCCGAGGTTGGCCCGGTCGGCGGCGGCCACGGTGTAGATCAGGAAAATCAGCGCAGCAACCACCCAGCGGTATTGGCTGCGCACAGCGGGTTTTATGACTTCAGGCATAGACATGGGGGCGGACCTTGTTGTTGTGAGTGTTGTCCTGTTCGGCCTTAATCTTAAGAAGAGGCGCACGCCACCATTAGCGATATTTATCTATGTGAACTCATCACTTTTATTCTTCTGCCAGCAAGCTGCTGCAGAAGCCGCGGATTGCCTCGCACGCCTGGCGCAACGACTTGTCATCCAGGGCATAGGCGATGCGGATGTACGGCCCCAGGCCGAAGGCGCTGCCATGCACCACGGCTACATTGGCCTCATCCAGCAGCGCCAGGGCCACGTCTTCATCGCTGCGCAGCAGCCGCCCGCCCGCCGAGGTGCGCCCGATCAGCGCGGCGCATGAGGCGAACGCGTAGAACGCGCCGGCGGGGCTGATGCACGTCAGGCCTGGCGTGTCGTTCAGCAACTGGACCATCAAGTCCCGGCGCGCCTGGAACACCCGACGGCTGTCGCGGATGAAATCCCTGGGGCCTTCCAGTGCAGCGAGGGCCGCCTGTTGCGAGATCGAACAGGCGCCGGAGGTCTGCTGGCCCTGGAGTTTTTCCATGGCCTCCAGCAGCCAGCGTGGGCCGGTGGCGAAACCGATGCGCCAGCCGGTCATGGCGTAGGCCTTGGACACGCCGTTCATGGTCAATGTGCGTGGTGCCAAACGCGGCTCAACCTGGGCCAGGGTATGAAAGGCCTGGCCGTCGAAGATCAGGTGCTCGTAAATGTCATCGGCCAGGATCAGCACCTGCGGGTGGGCCAGCAGCAGCTCGGCGAGTGCCCGCAAGTCGTCTTGGCTGTACACCGCACCGGTGGGGTTGGACGGTGAGTTGAGGATCAGCCAGCGCGTCTGCGGGGTCATTGCAGCGGCCAGGGCCTCGGGTGTCAGCTTGAAACCGCTGTCGGCATCACAGGTGACGATGCGCGCTTCGCCGCCGCACAGTTGCACCATCTCCGGGTAACTGACCCAGTACGGCGCGGGCACGATCACCTCGTCGCCTTCATTGAGGGTGGCCGCCAGGGCGTTGTAGATCACCTGCTTGCCGCCGTTGCACACGAGGGTGTCCTGCCAGGACACGTCCAGGCCGTTTTCGCGCCGGAACTTCGCCGCCACCGCCTCCCGCAGGGCCCGCGCACCGGCCACCTGGGTGTAGCGGGTATGCCCGGTTTCAATGGCCTGGATCGCGGCTTCGCGGATATGCGCCGGGGTGTCGAAATCCGGTTCGCCGGCGCACAGCGAGATAATCTGCGCGCCTTGCGCCCGGCGTTCGGCGACGCGGTCCATGATGCGATAGGTGGCAGACGGTTGTGCGCTGGCCAGGCGCTGGTTCAGCCGCTGGATATCGGTGCTCATCGGCTGATCGCCTCAAACTGTGCGTCGTGCATCACCTCGACCACCGAGCGCCCGCTGCGCACGGCCTGCACCATGCCGTCCTGGCGGCGGGCAATGCGCTCGCCCAGGTCCAGGACCTTTTCGATCACCGCCTGGGCCACGAATACCGTGCCGCAGGTATCGGCAATCACGTAGTCGTCCTCGCTGACGCTCACGCCAGCGACGTTGAGGGTCACGCCGGCGTCGAGCTGCACCACGCGGTTGCGCGCGCTGATCATGGTCACGCCGCGTCCGTACACCGGATAGCTGATGGCTTCGCTGCCGTCGATATCGCGGCTGAAACCATCAATCACCGTACCGCGTATGTGTTTGCGCAACGCCGCGTTGGCGATGATGTCGCCCCAGCAGGAAATGCCCTCGATACCGCCGGCAATCACCAGCACCCGGTCGTCTGTCGCGACCTGTTCGATCACCGGGGTGATCAAGTGCACGGTCGGGGCGATGTCGGACTTGGGGCCGAGCAGTACGGTACTGGCGCGGCCAACGATCTTCGGGCAGTTCCACAGCGGGCGCAGGCCCACGGTGGCGCCGGGCAGGCCGAGAAAGTCGAGGGCGTCGGACACGGTGTTGGTGTCCAGTGCGGCCAGGCGGTCGAGCAAGTGGTCAGCGGTCATGGGCAAGCCTCGGGTGACGGAGGCGGCCAGTGTCAGTCAGTGGCTATGATAGGTATATTACGAAGTACAGAAGCCTTGCATACGCTTAACCTATGGATAAGACCATGATCAACTTTCGCCTGATTCGTCACCTCTGGTTGTTCCTGGCCGTGGCTGAAGAGCAGAACTTTGGCCGTGCGGCCAAGCGCCTCGGCATGTCCCAGCCACCGCTGAGCGAGCAGATCCAGGTGCTGGAGCAGGCGCTCAAGGTCAAGCTGTTCGACCGCTCCCGACGGGGGGCCAAGCTGACTCCGGTGGGCGCGGCGATCCTGCCGGCGGTGCGCAAGTTCGCCGAGCAGCTGGAGCGCCTGGAACTCGCCGTGGAAGAAGCGGTGGCGGGGCAGTCGGGGATGTTGACCATCGGCGCGATTTCCACGGCGATGTTTGATGTGCTGCCGGGGTTGATCGAGCAACTGAAGCTTGATTACCCGCAGCTCACGGTGTCGGTGCGGGAAATCGACAGCGTCGAGGCGTTGCCGGCGCTGGAGGCCGGGGATATCGACCTGGCGTTTGCCCGGCTGGATGGTGACCTTGGGGCTTCGGTGCAGTCATTGCCGCTGACGGAGGACCGGCTGGTGGTGGCGTTGCCGGCGGATCACCCGTTGGCGAGTCGTACGCGGATCAGTTTGTCGAGCCTGGCGAATGAGCCGTTGGTGATGTTTTCGCGCAACGTCAGTCCGGTGTATTTCGACAATTTGATCGCGACCTGTCGTGCCAGCGGGTTTTCGCCTCGGGTGCTGCATGAAGTGCGGTCGGTGGCTTCGCAGATCGCGTTTGTCAGCTATGGGCAGGGCATTGCGTTGGTGCCGGCGTCGTTGAAGAAGCTGGCGCCGGCTAATGTGGTGTTTCGTGGGTTGAGTCAGAAACTCAATGTGGTGACTACGGCTGTCGCGTGGAATACCCAGCGGCCGAATCCGGTGGTGGAGGCGGTGATTGCGCGGTTTCGCTAGGGGTTGGGGTTGAGTACATATCCGT
>NZ_JACAPW010000035.1:67180-77458 GCF_013385495.1 Pseudomonas sp. F8002
AGGCTCGGCATGCCCGCACTCCTGCTTTTCTGTGGGAGCGGGCTTGCTCGCGAAAAACCTGAGAGCGCCGCGTTCATCCAGAATGCCCGCGTCATCGTTAGCGACCTTCGCGAGCAAGCCCGCTCCCACATTTACCGATGCTGAAACCGGGGCAACGAAGCAATCCGCATCTTCGGCTCCTGCAACCTGGCCAGGTCACTGGCAATCTGCGCCCGCCAGAAATGCGCCCCGGCCAGTTGCGCATCCACCCACGCCTGGCGCAGCAACACCTTGGCCTTGTCCACCGACCCGTACTGGGCCTGACGCAGAATCAGCTGCGCCTTGATCCGCAACATCTGCGGCACGAACCAGCGCTCATGCCGGCCCAGCGCCAATTGCAGGGTGTCTTCCAATACCTCCAGCGCCAGCTTCTCCAGGCCCAGCCGCGCCAGACCCAGGGCGTATTCACAACGCAGCAAGCTATAAAGCTGGCTGTCGCCTTGGCCATGCAGGTGATGCAAGGCCTCACCCAGCAACGGCACGCCTTCTTCGGGCGACCCCTGGCGGATCAGCAGGATGCTCTCGAAGCACAGCCGAAACTGACGCCAGATGTGCAGGTCCTGCTGGGTCGTGCTGTCTTGCAGCAAGCCCAGGTAATACCGCACCTTGGGCAGGTTGGACGCCAACAGCGCCAGGGGAATTGCCCCCAGGCACAGGGTGTACCAGAGTGTCGCGGGGTGATCGAGGGTGATGGCTTCATCGACGCAACTGCCGATCAGGCGCAGCGCCGGGTCGACATCGCCTTCCAGCAACTGCACCTGTGCCTTGAGGCAGCGGGCGGCGATGCGCTGGTCAAAATGCACGTCGATAATGTGCGAGCGCGGCGCCGACGGTGAACCCAGTGCCTCGTCGATATTCTGTCGGGCGCCGGCCAGGTCGCCCATGTGAAACAACGCCAGCGCGCGCATGCGTTTACCCAGCAGTTGCTGGTTGCCGCTGTGGCTCAGGCTGATGTAGCGCTCGGCCAATTCCAGCGCTTCGGCGTACTGGTTGCAGCCGCAGCGGTCACTCCACAGGCCCCACAGCGCCCGCAGCTTGTGCTCGGCATCGCCCAGGTCGCGGGCGTCTTCACGCACCTGGCGCCAGGCTTCGCGCATTGGCCCGCCGGTGCCATAGGTGAGCATCAGCACGCTGGCCAGGGCGGTTTGCAACAGCATGCGCTGGCGCAGCGGCAGCGGGGTGGTGGCGGCGCTGGCCAGACCTTTGTCGACCCAGGTGCGGCACTCGCTGACCAGCGACAGGCGCAGCCACAGCGGCACGCCGCCCAGGGTCAGTTCGATGCCGGTGGGCAGGTCGCCCGAGGCTGAAAAGGCCCACTCCAGCGCGGTGCGGATGGTGTTGATTTCCGGGCCGTAGAGGCCGATCCAGGTCTCGGGAGAAAGCCCGTCGAGGGTCTGCCCGGCTTCCTGCAATACGCCCAGCGCATACAGTGCATGACGCTGGCGGGTGGCATCGGCTTCGCCGTGTTCGTTGAGTTTCTCCAGGGCGTAGGCGCGGGTGGTTTCCAGCAGGCGGTAACGCTTGAGCAACTGCGATTCACCGGCGATCAGCAGCGACTTGTCCATCAGGCTTTCCAGCAGGGGCAGGGCGTTGCGGGCGTCGAGGGTGCTGCTGGCGGTCATGGCCTTGACCGCGTCCAGGGTAAAAGAACCGGTGAACACCGCCAGTTGGCGCAACATGGCCTGTTCGTCGCCGGTGAGCATCGAGTAGGTCCAGTCCAGGGTCGCGCTCAGTGAACGGTGGCGGGCGAGGGCGGTGCGCCGGCCGGTCATTTGCAGGCGGAAGCTGCCGTCGAGCAACCCCACCAGGTCCTGGATGCCGAAGGTGCGCACCCGCGCCGCGGCGATTTCGATGGCCAGGGCGTTACTGTCGAGCTTGCGGCAGATGGCGCTGGCGGCGGCGACGTCGGTGTCCTTGAACACGAAGCCGGGGTCGAGGGCCTTGACCCGTTCGATGAACAGGGCGATGCCCGACCAGGTCATGGCTTGCTCGGCACTCAAGTTCACGTCTTCGTCCGGCACCAGCAACGGGGCGAGGTCGTGCACCCGTTCTCCCTCGGCCCGCAGCGGCTCGCGGCTGGTGGTCAGCACGCAGCACTGGGGCGCGCAACGCAGCAGCACCTCGACCGCGTCGGCGGTGGCTTGCAGCACGTGTTCGCAGTTGTCGAGCACCAACAGCAGCGGGCTGTTGGCGAGCATCGCGGCCACGCTTTGCAAGGGATCGTCACTCACGCTCTGGATGCCAAGGGCGTTGGCGAGCATGCCGGCCACCCATTGGCCGCTGGTGGCGGGTGCCAGGTCGACGAAGCACATGCCCTGGTGAAAGCGGCCCTGCAGCAGTTGCGCCACGGCCAGGGCCACGGTGGTCTTGCCGATGCCGCCGGGGCCGGTGATGGTCACGAAACGCTGGCTCAGTACCTGGTCGGCCAGGCTCAGGATCAGCTGTTCGCGACCAATCACTGTGCTGGGTGGCGGTTGCAGGTTGGGCACGTCCACCGTCGGGGCGGGTACCAGCGCCTGGGCGATGGCGCCTTCACTCACTGCCTGCATCGTCACCGGCGCGACAAACCGATAACCCCGGCCTGGCACGGTGACGATGTAGCTGAAGTTGCCGTCATCCCCCAGCGCCCGGCGCAGCGCAACGATCTGCGCGCGCAGGTTGCATTCCTCCACCACCACCTTGGGCCAGGCGAAAGAGATCAGCTCGGACTTTTCCAGCAACTCGCCAGCCCGGCTGGCGAGGGCGATCAGCAAGTACAAGGCGCGGCTGCCGAGGGTCACCGGCTCGCCGTTGCGCAGCAATACATGCTGGCGCGCCAACAAGAGAAAGGGGCCGAAACCGATTGCATTCTCGGTGTGGTCCGGGGCCTGGGGGGCGAGGTCCGTGAAGGACACTGCGGGGTATTTGCTCGAACTCATCAATTTGTCCTTTTTTGTAGTCGGGCTTGTTATTGGCGATCAGGCCATTCGCCCTTTTGGGTGCTTACGTGCGGCAGCAGGCTTGGAGAGTTGAAGTCGATCAAAAAGGTGAGAGTTGTCGCCCTCCTTTGGGGCATGGACGTTGTTATAGGGCGCGGGGCCGTTGGGTTTCAGGCGATGAGACTGTTTCAATTTAGAAACATTTTATTACTAGAAAACCTGATGTAGCAGAATGTATGCCAGTTGGCATGTAACAAAGATGACAACAACCGTATGAAATTTATGGGGATTTTTGAGGTCGTCGAAAGCGGGGGAAGGTGGGTGTTCGGAAAGGCGAATATTTCTAATTGTGTCGTTCGGGATGCCGAATAAAACGGCGGTGGTTTGGCGTGGTTTTTTTGGCTGTGTATCAGACTGTGTATCAGCACCCACCTGATACACCGGCATGAATAGAAGGAGGGAACGCGACACAGACGGGATACACGCCTGGCTTTAAATCTGTCTACCAGATGGCGCAGGCGGTCACCCACCGCACAAGCGCCCTGGCCACATTCAGTCAAGCCAGGAGATTCAACAATGAAGCGCCATTACGCAGCCCTTGCCGCCACCCTCGCACTGTCCCTCGGTGCCTTCGCCGCCACCGCCCATGCCGAGGATGCCAAGCCTCAGGAAAAATGCTTCGGCGTGTCCCTCGCCGGTGCCAACGATTGCGCCGCCGGTGCCGGGACTTCCTGCGCCGGCACCGCCAAGGCGGATTACCAGGGCAACGCCTGGGTGCTGGTGGACAAAGGCACCTGCACCCAGATCAAAACCCCCAAAGGCTTCGGCAGCCTGACGGAACAACCATGATTGCCCTGGCCCCTGCGGTGCTCAAGCGTGTGCTGCCTGAGGCGCTGCTGTTGCTGGTGGCCCGCCTCGGGATCGCTTCGGTGTTTTTCCTCTCGGGCCGCACCAAGGTGACCGGTTTCCTGCAGCTCAAGCCGTCGACCTACACCTTGTTTCGCTCGGAATACGCCTTGCCGCTGGTGCCGCCGGACTGGGCAGCGCACCTGGCGACCTACGCCGAGCATCTGTTCCCGCTGTTGCTGGTGCTGGGCCTGCTGACCCGCCCGGCGGCTGCCGCGCTGTTGGGCATGACCCTGGTGATCGAGGTGTTCGTATACCCCGACGCCTGGCCGACCCACCTGACCTGGGCGGGCTTGTTGCTGCCGCTGCTGGCATATGGCGGCGGGGCCTGGTCACTGGACCGCGTGCTGTCCGGCCAACGCCGTTAACCCTTTCACAACAATGATCAGGCCCCAAGGCCTGTGGAGAGTCGCATGCGTATTCTTTCTTCCCTGGCGATCGCCATGGCACTCGCTACACCGTTGGTGGCCTCGGCCGCCGATGCAGCCAAGCCCCAGCCGGGCACCGGTAAAAGCGTGGTGATCGTGCCCGGTTCCTTTGTCGACGGCTCCGGCTGGCGAGTGGTGCACGACATCCTGATTCACAAGGGCTACAAGGTCACCGTGGTGCATCAGGGCCATGAAAGCCTCGCCGCCGACGTGGCCGAGGCCCGCGAAGTGCTGGAGCAGCAGGTCGGCCCGGTGGTGCTGGTGGGTCACAGCTCCGGCGGCGGGGTGATCTCGATTGCCGGTGACCGCGACAAGGTCAAGTCGATGGTCTATGTCTCGGCCCTGCAACCGGAAGTCGGCGAGAACATGAGCCAGCTGCTGTCGTCGATGCCGGCGCCGAGCAATGACGTGATGCAGACCCGCGACGGGCATCTGTTCTTTGATCGCACCAAGTTCAATGCCGACTTTGCTGCCGACCTGACCACCAACCGCACCGACTTCATGGCCGCCTCCCAGGTGCCGGCCACCACCGCGCTGTTCGGCGGCACCGTGTGGGCCGCGGCCTGGCACAAGAAGCCGACCTACGCCGTGGTGTCCACCGAAGACCGTGCCCTGAGCCCCGATCTGCAGCGCTGGATGTACAAGCGCGCCGGCTCGAAAGTCACTGAAATCAAGGCCAGCCACTCGGTGTACATCTCCCAGCCCGAGGCTGTGGCGAAGGTCATCGAAGACGCGGCATCCGTCATCAAATAAACCCCACCCCCGAGGAGTAATACCCATGAGCACATCCATCAAATCCCGCTTGAGCCTTGCCACTGCTGCCGCCCTGATCGCCATGGCGTCCGCTTCCTTCGCGGCGGCCGCCAGCGCCGCCGACCAGCCGGAACAGCCGGGTCGCTGCTACGGCGTGAACAACTGCAAGGGCGAAAGCCTGTGCGCCACGGCCAAGAACGATTGCAAGGGCCTCAACAGCTGCAAGGGCCAGGGCGTTGTCGTCAAGACCCCGTCCGAGTGCCTGAAGCTGGGCGGCACCACTACCGAACCGAAGTAACACCCCGGCGGGCCCAGGTTGGGCCCGCCGCCTATTTATGCAACGGAGACCACATGATGCCGACACCCAACCCGCGTTTTCCAGGCTATGGCCTGGGGCTGCGCAAGGAACACTACAGCGAGTTCCTGGAGAACCCGGTGGCGGTGGATTTCGTTGAAGTGATCTCCGAGAATTTCATGGTCGCGGGCGGCCAGCCCCGGCACATCCTGCGCCAGATTCGCGAGCGGTATCCGGTGGCGCTGCACGGGGTGTCGATGTCGATCGGCACGGCCGAGGGCCTCGATCGCGATTACCTGAAACGCCTCAAGTCGCTGGTGGACGAGATCGAACCGCTGTTTGTGTCCGACCACTTGAGCTGGTCCCGCAGTGGGGGCTTCAACTCTCATGATCTGCTGCCGGTGCCTTACACCCATGAGGCACTGGACCGGGTCTGCGCCAATATCGACCGGGCTCAAGAAGTGTTGGGCCGCACGATGCTGTTTGAAAACCCGTCCAGCTACCTGGCCTTTGATGGCGCGTCCATGAGGGAGTGGGAATTCATCGCCGCCATGTCCCGGCGCACCGGCTGCGAGCTGTTGCTGGACGTCAATAATGTGTTTGTCAGCGCCAGCAACCATGGCTTTGACGCTCTCGCGTTTCTCGACGGGATTCCGGCCGAGCGGGTCCGGCAAATTCACCTGGCCGGCCATAGCCAGGGCCGCGATTTGCTGATCGACAGCCACGACAGCCCGGTGTGTGACGGCGTCTGGGACTTGTATGCCAAGGCCGTTGCGTTGCTCGGCCCGGTCGCCACGATGATCGAGCGCGATGACGAGATCCCGCCCCTGGCAGAGCTGCTGGAGGAGCTGTCGATCGCCCGCATGCTCGGTGCCTCCGAGGCCTACAAGCGTGCGCAGGTGCGCTCATGAATCTCGCGCAATGGCAGCAGGCTTTTCATACCTGGCTGGTGAGTGCCTCGGAGCAGTCGGCCGAGATGTTGGGTAACAAGGCCGCGGGACTGGCGGTGTATCAGAACAACTACCGCGCGCAATTGGTGGGTTGCCTGGAACAGGCGTTTCCCAACCTGCGGCGCTGGGTCGGGGACGAGGCGTTCCTGGCCGCGTGCGTCAGCCATATCGACCGGCATCCGCCCCATGCCTGGACCCTGGACGTCTATCCCGAGGGTTTTCACCTGACCCTGGGTGAACTGTTCCCCAACAATCCCGACGTGCATGAACTGGCCTGGATCGAGTCGTCGCTCAATGAAGCATTTGTCGCCGCCGATGCCAGCCCGTTGCCCATGGACGTACTGGCGTCGGTGGATTGGGACACGGCACGCCTGCAACTCACGCCGTCGCTGCGCTGCCATGGGCTGACCACCAACGCCGAGGCGATCTGGTCGGCATTGTGGCAGCAAACCCCGGCGCCCGAGGCGCTGATGCTGGCCGAGGCCGGTGGGCTGCTGGTGTGGCGCCGCCAGTTCACCTCGCGCTTGCGCCAGGTCGATGCGCTGGAGTTCCAGGCCTTGGTGCACCTGCAAGGCGACGGCAGTTTTGCCGGGTTGTGCGAGTTTCTGGTAGCGCGCCTGGGGGAAGAGCAGGGCGTCGCGAAAGCCGGTGAGCTGTTGGCCGGCTGGATCGGCAGCGAGTTGATTGTGGGGGTTGTTGACGACCTTCCAGTGTCGAATTTTTCGGAGCTATAAACCCATGTCTTTTTTCAATCGCCGGCGCTTTCTGATTTCCACCGCCATTGCTTCAGTGGCGTTGTCACTGCCGGTCATGGCGACGCCCGCCCGTTGGACGATCCGCCAGGTCAGCACCGACCTGCTGGATATCGGCTACTACGAGGCCGGCCCGGAAGAGGGCAGGCCGATCATTTTGCTGCATGGCGCGGACGGCGACCTGGAGCGCTTCGCCGAGGTCGCACCCTACCTGGTGTCCCAGGGCTTTCGGGTGGTTGCCCCGTACCTGCGCGGCCATGGCACTACCACGCCGCTGGACAAGGCGGCACCCGCCAGCACTCAGGAAGTGGTGCTCGGCCAGGACGTGCTGGACCTGATGAACGCCTTGCATATCCCCGAGGCGGTGCTCGGCGGGTTCGATCTCGGCGGTCGTGCCGTCACGGCAGCGGCCACCTTGCGGCCGAGCCGCTGTGTGGCGCTGGTCACCGTCAACAGCGCGCCGCAGCCCGCCCTGGCCGAGGTGCTGGTGCAGATGGCCCTGATGGGCAAATGGCGCACCTGAACATGAATATTTGGACAGCCGCGCATTTGCCCGCTGAAAAAAAAGGCCGCTGCCCGTAATCTAGACGCCTTTGCCACGTGTGCGGATTGTCCATGTCTTCAGTAGCTGATGGGTTGCCCAGTGATAAGCGTCTAGCGGCGGTTGTCGCCATTTCCCTGGGGATCGGCATGGCGACCCTCGACACGGCCATCGTCAACACCGCGTTGCCGACCCTGGCCGAAGGGATTGGCACCGACTCCGCTTCGGTGATCTGGGTGGTCAATGCCTACCAGTTGGCGACCATTGCCGCGGTACTGCCCTTTGCGTCCCTGAGTGATGTGGTCGGCCACCGCCGGGTGTTCCTCGGCGGCTTGCTGGTGTTTGTGGTGGCGTCGCTGTTTTGCGGGCTGGCCTGGTCACTGCCGACGCTGACTGCCGCCCGGGTGGTGCAGGGCCTGGGCGCTGCGGCAATCATGAGCGTCAACATTGCGCTGCTGCGGCACATCTACCCGGCAAAAATCCTCGGCCGGGGGCTGGGGTATAACTCACTGGTGGTGGGGCTGGCCTTTACCCTGGGGCCAACGGCGGCGTCGGCGATTCTGTCGGTGGCTACCTGGCACTGGTTGTACCTGATCAACCTGCCCCTGGGGGCATTGGCCTTGTGGCTCGGGGTGCGGGCGATTCCGGTGATCCCGATCACCGGGCATGCCTTCGACCGGCTGGCGGCAATTCTCTGCGCCGGGTTGTTTGCCCTGCTGGTGCTGGGCCTGGGCTCGGCGGTGCACGGTGCGCAGGCGGTGTTGACGCTGGGGCTGATCGCCGTGGCGCTGCTGTGCGGGCTGTTGCTGATCCGCCGTCAGGCCGGGCACCCGGCGCCGATGCTTGCGGTGGATCTGTTCAAGCGCCCGCTGTTCACCTTGTCGGCCCTCACCGCGATTTGCGCGTTCAGCGCCCAGGGGCTGGCGTTTGTGTCGCTGCCGTTCCTGTTGCAAACGGTGTTGGGGCACAGCCAGGTGGCCACCGGTTTCCTGATGACGCCGTGGCCGGCGGTGGTCGCGGTGATGGCGCTGATTGCCGGGCGCCTGGCGGACCGCATCTCCCTGGCGTTGTTGTGCGGCATCGGCCTGGTGATGTTGAGCGCGGGCATGGCCGCGCTGGCGACCCTGGGCAACGACGCCTCGACCTTCGATATCGGTTGGCGCATGGCCCTGTGTGGCGCCGGGTTCGGTTTTTTCCAGTCGCCCAACCTCAAGGCGATCATGACCAGCGCACCGATTGCCCGCAGCGGGGGAGCCAGCGGGATCGTTGCCACGTCGCGGTTGATGGGGCAGACACTCGGCGCTTCGTTGGTGGCGTTGTGTTTCCACCTGTCCCTGAGCAGCGGCCCGCAGTACGCGTTGTGGCTGGGCTGCGGGTTTGCCCTGGTGGGCGCGGTGGCCAGCGGGTTGCGTCTGATGCAGGACGGCGCCAAGGTTTAATCATTTGGGCCTTGTAAAACCTTGAGGTAGACGGCTACCGTGGCCGTCTAAATAATTCTGAATGTTTCAGCTTTTATGTCTGATCTGGCCCAACGCAGTGCTGATTCACACTCCCGCCGTGCCGCGCTGACCCTTGGCCTGTGCCTGCCCAGTGACGTGTTGCTGTACCTGGTGCTGCCGATGGAGTCCCAGGCGTTCGGTATCACCCTGGCCCAGGCCGGGGTGCTGCTGGCGGCCAACCGCCTGGTGCGGATCTTCGGCTACAAGCATGTTCTGAATTTCTACGCCCGTAATGGTGATCGGCTGACGTGCTCCATTGCCGCCGGCGCGGCGGCGATGTGTGCCCTTGGCAACTCGATGCTGTCCGGGTTTGCGGCCTTGCTCGGGCTGCGGTTGGTCTGGGGCCTGTGTTTTGCGGCGTTGAACCTTTCCACTCAAGTGTTGGCCACCTCTGAACCGCTGGGTGCGGCGCGGCGGGCGGGGCGGTCGCGGGCGTTGATTGCCCTGGGGCCGATGCTGGCCTTGCCGTTGGGTGGGTGGCTGACGTTGCAGGTTGGGCCGCGGCCGATCTTCTGGATTCTGGCGGTGTGTTGCCTGGTGGGGTTGTGGATGGCGCGGGGGTTGCCGACTGCGGGTCACAATTTGCATGGCACGCCGGGGCGGCGGTTCAAGTTGCCTGACAGTGTGGCGACCTGGTCGTTTATCGAAGGGGTGGCGCTGGATGGGCTGTTTATCTTTGGCCTGTCGATTCAGGCGCAGAAGCTGTTGGGTGGCAATGCGGTATTGATTGCCGGTGGGTTGATGGCGCTGCGATATGTTTCGGAGTTGCTTCTGAGTCCGCTGGGGGGGCGTGCTGCGCAGCAGTTTGGTGCTACGTCGATGTTGCTGCTGTTTTCGTTTCTCAGTGCGTTGGCGTTGGGGGCGTTTGGTAGTCATTGGGTGATTGTGGGGGCGGCGGCGGTGTTGGTGTTGCGGGCGTTGCAGTTGCCGTTGGTGACGACGCTGGTGGCGGAGCGTAATCCGGGGGCGATGCGGGTTTCGGCGTTGGCGTCGAATGCGGTGTGGCGTGATGTGGGGGCGGGGCTTGGGCCTTTGCTGGCGGGGTTGTTGTTGCCGGTGGCGTCGGCGCCTTGGGTGTTTGGCGTGGCGGGGGCGGCGATTGCGGTCAGTGCGGTGTTTTGCTGGCGGGCCAGGGGGTTAGCATGAGATGGGGGATTGAGTACATATCCGTTTCTTCGGTAACGGCCACCTATGGTT
>NZ_JACAPW010000036.1:0-60344 GCF_013385495.1 Pseudomonas sp. F8002
ACCGTGGGCCGCCGTCATGGGCCATCCTTGGCCCAGGACGGCTAACCCGGCGTCCTGCCGGGTTACCCACGCTCCAAAGCCTGCGTTCGGCCAGCGTGGTTTAACGGGGCGCCTAAGATCAAGATCAAAAGCAAGAGCACAGCGGCCTACCGGCCGGCTTGAGTGTTGAAAATCAAAAGCTAAAGCGGGCACGGTCAAATGTGGGAGCGGGCTTGCTCGCGAAGGTCGTTAACGATGACGCGGGCATTCTGGATGAACGCGGCGCTCTCAGGTTTTTCGCGAGCAAGCCCGCTCCCACAGAAAAGCAGCTCTGCTTTCGCTCTGGATCTTGCCTCTGCTTTTAACACTCAAGCCGGCCGGTAGGCCGCTGTGCTTTTGCTTTTGACTTGATCTGACTGCCCCAATGAGCCCGAGGCCGAACGCAGGCAGTGCGAAGCGGGCCGCTGTAAGAGCGGAACCATAAGCGGCCGTTACCGAAATAACGGATATGCCCCCACCTCAAATCCACCCCAACCAACTCCAATACGTAGCCGCAAACACCAACATCAACCCATATCCAATCAACGTCACCAAAATCCCGACCTTGGCAAACTGCCGCGCGGTAAACGTGCCGGTCCCCAAACACACCATATTCTGCGGCGCATTGATGGGCAGGATAAACCCGTAGCTCATTACAAACCCCAGGAGCATCGTCATCCCCAGCCGACTGAACTCCCCGGGCAACGTCTGCAACACCGCAATCAAAATCGGCAACAACGCCGAGGTCAACGCCGTGGCACTGGCAAACCCCAAATGAATCACGATCAAAAACGCCCCCAGAATCGCAAACACCCCCAGCGGCCCCACCTGGTCCAACCCGGTATGCGCCACCACCTGCGATCCCAGCCACTGCCCCGCCTGGGTGGTCAGCAACGCCGTCCCCAGGCTGATGCCAACCCCAAACACAATCACCGTGCCCCACGGAATCCGCGACTGCACATCCTTCCAGGTCATCACCCCGATCCCCGGCATCAGCAAGAACACCAGCCCGGCATACGTCGTCGAGGTCGTATCAAAGCTGTGCAACCGCCCTTCCGTGGCCCAGGCCAACAACAGCAACACCGACACCGTCAGCAAGCGCTTCTGCGGCCCCGTCATCGGCCCGATGTCCACCAGCGATTGCGCCACCGCCTCCTTGCCTCCGGGAATGCTGTCACTCTCCGGCGGCAGCAGCTTCAACACCAAAAACAACAACACCGCCGACATGATCAGCGCCCACGGCGCCCCGGCGATCAACCAGTCGATCCACGACACCCGCTGCCCCAGCATCTTGTCCATAAAGCCAACCGTCAGCAGGTTCTGCGCCGCCGCCGTCTGGATACCGACGTTCCAGATGCTCGTACCCTGGGCCACGACGATCATGATCCCGGCCGCAATATTCGAACGTTTGTCCACGCCAAACGCGGCAATCACCCCCATCATGATCGGCACCACACACGCACTGCGGGCCGTGGCGCTGGGCACCACCAGGCTCAAGAGGATGGTCACGGCAACTGCCCCGACGAGAATGCCCCGGGTGCTGGTACCCACGCGGGTCAGGGTGACCAACGCGATGCGCCGGTCCAGCCCGGTATGGGTCATGGCTGCGGCGATAAACAACGCGCCGGCCACCAGCGCCAGCGCCGGGTTGGAAAACCCCGTCAACGCCATGCTGATGGCCGGGCTGGAACCGATCAGGTGCGTCGGGTCTTGCAGCGACGGCGCAGTGCCGAGCAAAAAAGCCATCAATGAGGTGATCATGATCGCGCTGGCCTCGTAGGAGACCGCTTCGGTGATCCATACCACCACCGCAAACGCGAGGATCGCCAGCATCCGGTGCCCGGCCACCGGCAAGTCGGCCGGCAGCGGCAACAGCAGCACGCCGACCATCACCAGTACGCCGACCACCAGGCCCAGGGGCAACTTGAATGAAGCAGCTGTTGTTGCGGGGGCACTCATGGGGTTCTCCGTCGGCCGTGAAATCTGGCCCACAGCATGAGGCAAAGCGTCACGCCCGGTGTTGACGGGTATCAAGTGGCTAGGCCAATAACTGGGTCAACACCGCCCGCAACTTGCCGGGCTTGACCGGCTTGTTGAGCAATGGCACGTCCAGGCGCTGCAATGCACGGCGGCATTGGTCGGTGCGGTCGGCGGTGATAATCACTGCCGGAATCCTGCAGCCAAAATGCTCGCGCAACTGGTGCACGACCTCACAGCCCACCACGCCATGGTCCAGGTGATAGTCCGCGAGAATCAGCTCCGGTGCCCGGCCCTGCAACGCAACCAGTGCGCCGGCCTGATCGGTCGCAGTGACCACTTCGCAGCCCCACTGCCCAAGCAGCGCGCTCATGCTGTCGAGGATGCCGACTTCGTTGTCCAGCACCAGCAGCCGCCTCCCCGGCAACGGGTTGCCGGTGCTCGGTTGCGCGGCCACCACACTGATGGGCAGCGGCATGTCCTCGCTGATGGGGACTTCGATGCTGAACATCGAACCGCGCCCCGGCCACGAACGCACCGCCACCGGATAACCGAGGACCTCGGCGATACGCTCGACAATCGCCAACCCCAGTCCCACGCCCTTGCGGTCGGCGGCGCGGCCCACGTCCAGTTGATTGAACTCCAGGAAGATGGCGTCCAGACGGTCCGCCGCAATTCCGCGCCCGGTGTCCCACACCTCCAGGCGCAACCGCTCACCCCGGCGGCGGGCGCCCAGCAGGATGGAGCCCGCGCTCGTGTAGCGGCAGGCGTTGCTGAGGAAATTGCGCAGGATCCGCGTCACCAGCCGCAGGTCGGTGTTGATTGCGTAATGGCCTGTACGCGCCCGCAGGTTCAGCCCGGACGCCGCGGCCACCGACTGGAATTCCGAGACCAGCGGTGCGAACAGTTCGTCGAGACGGTACAGGGCGATGTCCGGCTTGACCGCCGCTTGATCGAGTCGGGAAATGTCCAGCAAGTCGGTGAGCAAATCCTCGGCGCCTTCCAGGGCCTGATGGGTGCGCTCCACCAACACGTGTTCGACGCTGGGCAAGTTGCGCTCGCGCAGGGTGGAAATCAGCAAGCGTGCGGCGTTGAGGGGTTGCAGCAGGTCATGACTGGCGGCGGCAAGGTATTTGTCCTTGCTGCGGTTGGCGGCCTGGGCGGCATCCCGGGCATCGCGCAGGTCCTGCTCGATCTTCTCGCGCTGGGCGATTTGCTGTTGCAGGTTGCGGTTGGCTTCCAGCAACTCGTCGGTACGCGCCGCGACCCGCTGTTCCAATTCGTCGTTGAGGCGGATGTAGCGATTGCGCTCGGCTTCCAGCTCGTCGAGGCGCGCGGTCAGTTCGGGGTAATGACTCTTGCGCGCCGAGTGGTTGCCCAGCCCCAGCAGCCCCGCGAGTGCCCGTTGCTGATCGTCAGAGAGCTTCGCCATAGACGACCTCGACGTCACGCTGGCTGGACTCACGCGGGTTGGTAAGGATGCACGGGTCGTGCATGGCGTGCTGCGACAGAAAGGGAATGTCCGCCACTCGAATCCCATGCAGGCCGAGGGTTTCATGGAAGCCGATCGCATGCTTCAACGCGATCAAATGGTCCACCAGCCGGCCGCAGATTTGCCGGTGGTTGAGGCCCCGGCAATCAATGCCGAAGGTCTCGGCAATCACCTTGAAACGCTCCGGTGCCGCGCTGTAGTTGAACGCCACCACATGTTCCACCAGCACCGCGTTGCACAGGCCATGGGGCAGGTCGAGAAAGCCGCCAAGGCTGTGGGACATGGCATGCACCGCGCCGAGGATCGCGTTGGAAAACGCCAGCCCGGCCTGCATGCTGCCCAGCATGATTTTCTCCCGCAGGGCGATGTCGCCGGGGTTGGCGATCATCTGCACCAGGTTGCCATTGATCAGGCGCATGGCTTCCAGCGCGTGGGGATCGGTCAGCGGGCCGTGGCCGGTGGACACGAAGGCCTCGATGGCATGCACCAGCGCATCGATGCCGGTACAGGCCGAGAGAAACGGGTCCATGCTCGCCGTGGTTTCCGGGTCGATCAGTGAAACATCGGGCACCACCGCCTTGCTGACGATGGAGAACTTCATGCGCTCCTGCTGGTTGGAAATGATCACGAACTGCGAGACATCCGCCGAGGAGCCCGCGGTAGTCGGGATCAGGATCAGCGGCGGGCTCGGCACGCGGATGGTGTCGACGCCTTCGAAGTCGAGGATGCTGCAGCCATGGGCGACCACGATGCCGATGGCCTTGCCGCAGTCCATCGGGCTGCCGCCACCGACGGCGACGATCACGTCGCAATGGTTTTCACGGTAGACCTCGGCGCCGAGCATCACCTCTTCAACCCGGGGGTTGGGCGAAACGGCGGT
The DNA here is from genome assembly GCF_013385495.1 of Pseudomonas sp. F8002. Classification (NCBI taxonomy): domain Bacteria; kingdom Pseudomonadati; phylum Pseudomonadota; class Gammaproteobacteria; order Pseudomonadales; family Pseudomonadaceae; genus Pseudomonas; species Pseudomonas sp. F8002. Next base: position 4,368 of record NZ_JACAPW010000036.1, read on the forward strand.
GTACAGGCAGTAGTCGATGCCGATGGCTTGCAGGCTGGCCTCGACATCGGCCACCCAGCCGACAGCAACCACGCCGGGATCACTCACCACCAACACCTTGCGCGCGCCAAAGGTCTTGGCGTAGTTGCCTACGTTGTGCCGGCAGCCGGCGCCAAAGATGATTTCAGGGGAAACGAATTTACGCAGGAGACTCAGGTTCGGGCTCATTGGTAAGCCTGTTTTTATTATTCTGGAAGATGCGCTCCACACTAACCCATCCGACACTGATTGCAATCAGACCAATGGGTGGCGCTGAAACCGCGACGTACGGCACGATCTACTACTTTGGTACTGATTCCCCTCTCTATCGTCGCATTCCCAAGGCATCGAGACTGGCATGTAATGGGCGCATGACCCTATGGATCGGGCCTGCTTGAATAAGCAAAAATAATAAGGCGAACGTCCATGTACAAAATTCTGATAGCCGACGATCACCCACTGTTTCGCGAGGCGATCCACAACGTCATCAGCGACGGGTTCCCGGGCAGCGAAGTGATGGAAACCGGCGACCTGGACAGCGCCCTGGCCCTGAGCCAGGAGCACGACGACCTGGATCTGATCCTGCTGGACCTGAACATGCCGGGCATGCACGGCCTCAATGGCCTGATCAACCTGCGCAACGAGTCGCCGACGATTCCGGTGGTGATCGTGTCTGCCGAGCAGGACAAGCAGGTCGTGCTGCAAGCCATCACCTATGGCGCGGTGGGGTTTATCACCAAGTCCTCGCCCAGGCTGCAGATGACCGAGGCAATCCAACAGATTCTCAACGGCAATGTGTATTTGCCGCCGGAGATTATTCGCAGCCAGAAAATCGGCGGGCAACGCCGCATGAATGATTGCCTGGGGCTTGCGCCGGAGCTGCTGCAGGCCCTGACCCGCAAGCAATTGCTGGTGCTGGAGCGGATGACCAAGGGTGACTCGAACAAGCAGATCGCCTATAGCCTGGAGATTGCCGAGACCACGGTGAAGGCCCATGTCTCGGCGATCCTGCGCAAGTTGAACGTGCACAATCGGGTGCAGGCGATTCTCAGCGCTGGGGACATCGACTTTGGTGCCTACCTGCGGCGCTGATACCCGTGCATTTCAAGGCACCTGCATGAGGGCCCGAAACAGCATGCCCGCCGCCACCAGCACACACAGGGTGGCAAAACCCACCTGCAAGGTGCGCGCCTTGATCACCGAGCACAGGCGCCGCCCCGCCAACATGCCGACAATGCTCGAACCGATAAACACCCAGCCCATCGGCTCGATACTGACCCCGGCATGAAACGCACCGATCACGCCGATCAACGAGATCAGGCTGATCACCATCAGCGAGGTGGCGACGATGCCGCGCATCTGCACATCGGTCAGTTGCTTGAACGCCGGTACGATCAGGAAGCCGCCGCCCACGCCGAGCAAGCCCGACACCGCACCGGTCACTGCGCCGAGTGCTGCCAGGGTGGCGGTGCATTTGGCGGTCCAGGAAAAGCGCCCGGTCTGTTGGTCGAGCATGCAGTTCTTCTGGCCCCACGACGCGGTGCCGTGGTCGCTCGGCCCGGCCTCAAGCTTCTCCCGTTGCAGCATGCGCCAGGCCACCAGCACCATCAGCGCACTGAACAGGCCCATCAGGACTTTCTCCGACATCTGGTGGGCGAAGAACACCCCCAGCGGCGAAAACAGCGCGCCGAGCAGCGCAATCAGCAGCGCCGCACGGTAGCGCACCAGGCCATGGCGCAAACCGTCGACAGCCCCCACGGCAGCGGCCGCGCCCACCGCGAACAACGACACGGGCGCGGCCTGGGTCATGGTCAACCCCAGCCCCAATACCAGGGCCGGGACACCAAGAATGCCGCCTCCGGCACCGGTCAAGCCCATGACCAACCCCATCAACACGCCCAGAAAACTTGCCAGCAGCATAGGGTTGCCTCAATCCACCTTGGCCAGACGGGTCAGCCACTCGCGGCCCTTGAGCATGCCGTTCCAGTAGAACCACGGCAGGAAACTCGCCTTGAGGAACCACGCCGAACGCCGCGCCACAGTCGGGTCGAGGGGAAAGGTCGGCAGCAACTTGCCGCCATAGCCGAACTCGGCCAGCACCACCTTGCCCTTCTCCACGGTCAGCGGGCAGGAGCCATAGCCGTCGTATTTGAGGGGCAACGGTGCCTGTCTGCGCAGGGCCAGCAGGTTTTCCGCCACCACCACGATTTGCTTGCGCACCGCCGCGGCGGTCTTGGCGTTGGTGGTGGAACACACATCGCCCAGGCCGAAGATGTGCGGGTAGCGCAGGTGTTGCAGGCTCTGGGGATTCACTTCGCACCAGCCGGCGGCATCGGCCAGGGGGCTGTGGCGAATGAAGTCCGGCGAGACCTGTGGCGGGACGACGTGCAGCAGGTCGAAGGTTTTCTCTTCGACGCGCACATTGCCTTCGGCGTCCTTGATTTCGAACCAGGCCTTGCGCGCGGGGCCGTCGACCTTGACCAGGTTGGAGTTGAATGCCAGTTGCGCCGAGTACTTTTCAACGTACTTCATCAGCGGCGGCACGAAGGTCGGCACGCCGAACAAGGCGGCACCAGCCAGGTTGAATTCGACCTTGATGTTTTTCAGGTCACCCTGGCGGAGCCAGTGATCGCACGACAGGTACATGGCTTTTTGCGGAGCGCCGGCACATTTGATCGGCATGGCCGGTTGGGTAAAGATCGCCTTGCCATTTTTGAGTTGCTGCACCAGTTGCCAGGTGTAGGCGGCGTGCTCATAGCTGTAGTTGGACGTTACGCCATGCCGGCCGAGGGTCTCTTGCAGGCCTTCGATCTTCTCCCAGGCCAGGCGCAGGCCCGGGCACACGATGAGGTTCTTCCAGCTGACGCGCTGGCCGCTGTCGAGCACCAGGGTTTGCTCGTCGGGCACTAATTCGCTGACCGCGGCCTGGATCCAGGTGACGCCGTTGGGCAGCACGTCGGCCATGGGGCGCACGGTCCTGGTAACGTCATAAGCCCCACCGCCCACCAGGGTCCAGGCCGGCTGGTAGTAGTGGTGGTCGCTGGGCTCGATCAGGATGATGTTCAGGTGCGGGTCGCGCTTGAGCAGGCTGGCCAGCAGGCCGATGCCTGCCGAGCCGCCACCGATGACAACGATATCGCCACTGATGGTAGGTCCCCAGTGTTGGTCGTTCATGGTCTATGGCCTTTTTCAGTTAATGCACGCAAGGGTCGTTGCCGTATGGCACCACGCCCTAGCTGTTTGCCACCACGATGCCATCCTTTGCCTCGGGTCCTTTAATTCACTTAAGCTCACAAGGTTATGTGGAAACCTAACTGAATGTAAGTCGCCATTAGCTATCTGGGAAACCCGTCATGTCAGCGTTGATTCAATCCTTTCTGGACGAGGCGTCGTCGACCTACACCTACGTCGTCTATGAAACGGACGGTGGCCCATGCGCCATCGTTGATTCGGTGCTCAACTACGACCCGGCCTCCGGACGCACCGGCACCGGCCAGGCGGACAAGGTGATCGCGTTTGTGCGCGAGCATGGCTTGCAGGTGCAGTGGTTGCTGGAAACCCACGCCCATGCGGATCATCTGTCGGCTGCGCCTTATTTGCGTCGCCAGCTGGGGGGCAAGATCGCGATTGGCCAGTCCATCAGCAAGGTGCAGGGAGTGTTCAAGAACCTGTTCAACCTGGAGCCGGAGTTTCGGGTGGATGGGTCGCAGTTCGACCATCTGTTTGCGCCGGATGAGGTGTTTCACATCGGCAACCTGAAGGCCCAGGCGCTGCATGTGCCGGGGCATACGCCGGCGGATATGGCTTACCTGATTGATGACCAGTTGATTCTGGTGGGCGACACGCTGTTCATGCCGGATGTGGGCACGGCGCGCTGCGATTTCCCTGGTGGGGATGCGCGCCAGCTGTATGCATCGATGCGCAAGTTGTTGGCCTTCGCGCCTGAAACCCGCCTTTATGTGTGCCATGACTATCCGCCCGAAGGACGCGCAGCCAAGTGCCTGACCACGGTGGCTGAACAGCGGGCGGGGAATATTCATGTGCATGACGGGGTGGATGAGGCGGCGTTTGTCGAGATGCGCACCACGCGGGATGCCGGGTTGGGCATGCCGACGCTGTTGTTGCCGGCGATTCAGGTGAATGTGCGGGCCGGGGTGATGCCGCCGGCGGAAGGAAATGGGGTGGTTTATTTGAAGATTCCCCTCAACCAGCTTTGAAATGCACTACAAAATGTGGGAGCGGGCTTGCTCGCGAATGCGGTGTATCAGTCTATATTTTCGGTGACTGACACTCCCCATTCGCGAGCAAGCCCGCTCCCACATTTTTTTTGTGTCGTTCGTTAGCCGAGGTTGATGCCGTTGGCCGGTAGCGGCAGTGCGGTCTTGTAGCGCACTTGCTTGAGGGCAAAGCTGGAGCGGATGTTGGCGACACCCGGGACTTTGGTCAGGAAGTCCATCATGAAACGCTCCAGGGACTGGATGGTCGGCACCAGCACCCGAATCAGATAATCGGGGTCGCCGGCCATCAGGTAGCACTCCATCACTTCGGGGCGATCCGAAATCGCCCCTTCGAATTGCTGCAATGCCAATTCGTTCTGCTTTTCCAGGCTGACGTGGATGAACACATTGACGTGCAGCCCCAGCAGGTCGGCGTCCAGCAGCGTCACCTGGTCGCGAATCAGCCCCAGTTCTTCCATGGCCTTGACCCGGTTGAAACACGGCGTGGGCGACAGGTTGACCGAGCGGGCCAGGTCGGCGTTGGTGATGCGGGCGTTCTCCTGAAGGGCGTTCAGAATGCCGATATCGATACGGTCCAGTTTGCGCATGAGACAAAACCACCTGTTTATTATGTTTATGCAGTTTTTTTATCCCCAAATGATCTCCAACGCAACGAAACAGAGATAAATATTCTCCTGAGCCGAGCCTATGATTGTTGTAGGACAAGATTTCTTCTACCCGAAGAAGGACTGTCAGCTACCGCGCCCACTACAAGAAATTCACAAGATAGAGCGTAGAAAGCCATGACTCAGCAGTACGAACCACTGCGCCTGCACGTTCCCGAACCCTCGGGCCGCCCAGGCTGCAAGACCGACTTTACCTACCTGCGCCTGACTGACGCGGGCCTGGTGCGCAAACCTCCAATTGACGTAGAACCCGCCGACACCGCCGACCTGGCCAAAGGCCTGATTCGCGTGCTCGACGATCAGGGCCAGGCCCTCGGCCCATGGGCTGAAGGCGTGCCAGTCGAGATTCTGCGCAAGGGCATGCGCGCCATGCTCAAGACGCGGATCTTCGACAACCGCATGGTGGTCGCCCAGCGTCAGAAGAAGATGTCGTTCTACATGCAGAGCCTCGGCGAAGAAGCCATCGGCAGCGCCCAGGCCCTGGCCTTGAACATCGACGACATGTGCTTCCCCACCTACCGCCAGCAAAGCATCCTGATGGCCCGGGAAGTGCCGCTGGTAGACCTGATCTGCCAACTGCTGTCCAACGAGCGCGACCCGCTCAAGGGCCGCCAGTTGCCGATCATGTACTCGGTAAAAGATGCCGGCTTCTTCACGATTTCCGGCAACCTCGCCACCCAATTCGTACAAGGCGTGGGCTGGGGCATGGCCTCGGCCATCAAGGGCGATACCAAGATTGCCTCGGCCTGGATCGGCGACGGCGCCACCGCTGAGTCCGACTTCCACACCGCCCTCACCTTCGCCCACGTGTACCGGGCACCAGTGATTCTTAACGTGGTGAATAACCAGTGGGCGATCTCCACCTTCCAGGCCATTGCCGGCGGTGAAGCCACGACCTTTGCCGGACGCGGCGTAGGTTGCGGTATCGCCTCACTGCGGGTGGACGGCAACGATTTTGTCGCGGTGTACGCCGCCTCCGCCTGGGCCGCCGAACGCGCCCGCCGCAACCTGGGCCCGACCCTGATCGAGTGGGTGACCTACCGTGCCGGCCCGCACTCCACCTCCGATGACCCGTCCAAATACCGTCCCGCCGACGACTGGAGCCACTTCCCGCTGGGCGACCCGATTGCCCGGCTCAAGCAGCACCTGATCAAGATTGGTCAGTGGTCCGAAGAGGAACACGCGGCGGTCAGTGCCGAACTTGAAGCCGAAGTGCTCAAGGCCCAGAAAGAAGCCGAACAGTACGGCACCCTGGCCGGTGGCCAGATTCCAAGCGCCGCGACCATGTTCGAAGACGTTTATAAAGAGATGCCGGAGCACTTGAAGCGCCAGCGTCAAGAGTTGGGGATCTGACATGAACGATCACAACAACAATATCGAGCTGGAAACCGCCATGACCACCACGACCATGACCATGATCCAGGCCTTGCGCTCGGCCATGGATGTGATGCTTGAGCGAGACGACAATGTGGTGGTGTTCGGCCAGGACGTCGGTTACTTCGGCGGCGTGTTCCGCTGCACCGAAGGCCTGCAGAACAAGTACGGCACCTCGCGGGTGTTCGACGCACCGATCTCCGAAAGCGGGATCGTCGGCGTGGCGGTCGGCATGGGCGCCTATGGCCTGCGGCCGGTGGCCGAGATTCAGTTCGCCGACTACGTGTACCCCGCCACTGACCAGATCATTTCCGAAGCGGCCCGCCTGCGTTATCGCTCGGCGGGCCAGTTCACGGCACCGCTGACCATGCGCATGCCCTGCGGCGGCGGCATCTACGGCGGCCAGACCCACAGCCAGAGTATTGAAGCGGTGTTCACCCAGGTCTGCGGCCTGCGCACGGTGATGCCGTCCAATCCGTACGACGCCAAGGGCCTGCTGATCGCCTCCATCGAAAACGATGACCCGGTGATCTTCCTCGAACCCAAGCGCCTGTATAACGGCCCGTTCGACGGCCACCACGACCGCCCGGTAACCCCGTGGTCGAAACACCCGCAAGCGCAGGTGCCGGACGGTTACTACACCGTGCCGCTGGATGTGGCCGCCATCGCCCGTCCGGGCAAGGACGTGACGATCCTCACCTACGGCACCACGGTGTATGTGTCGCAAGTCGCCGCCGAAGAAACCGGCATCGACGCCGAAGTCATCGACCTGCGCAGCCTGTGGCCGCTGGACCTGGAAACCATCGTCAATTCCGTGAAGAAAACCCGTCGCTGCGTGATCGTTCACGAAGCCACCCGTACCTGCGGGTTCGGCGCCGAGCTGGTGGCGCTGGTGCAGGAGCATTGCTTCCACTACCTGGAAGCGCCGATCGAGCGCGTCACCGGTTGGGATACCCCGTATCCCCACGCGCAAGAGTGGGCGTATTTCCCTGGCCCGACCCGTGTGGGCGCGGCTTTGCATCGGGTTATGGAGGTCTGAATGGGCACGCACGTTATCAAGATGCCGGACATTGGCGAAGGCATCGCAGAAGTTGAATTGTCAGTATGGCACGTCAAGGTCGGCGACCTGGTGGTAGAAGACCAGGTGCTGGCGGACGTGATGACCGACAAGGCCATGGTGGACATTCCGTCGCCGGTGCACGGCAAGGTGATTTCCCTCGGCGGCGAGCCGGGGGAAGTCATGGCGGTGGGCAGTGTTTTGATCAGTATCGAAGTGGAAGGCGCGGGCAATACCCGGGAATCGGCAGTGGTTGAAGACCTCGCGCCGGTACCCGCACCGGCGCCGAAAGTTGAAGCCAAGGCCGCGCCCGTGGTTGAGCCCAAACCGGCAGCCAAACCTGCGGTGGCGGCTGCGCAAGCGCCCGTGGCCCGCGAGGCCGATGACCGCCCGCTGGCCTCCCCGGCCGTGCGCAAACATGCGCTGGATGCTGGCATCCAGCTACGACTGGTCCAGGGCTCCGGCCCGGCCGGCCGGATTCTGCATGAAGATCTGGACGCTTACTTGCTCCAGGGTCCGGCGAAAAATTCCGGGGCCTCCAACCCGTACGCCGAACGCAACGACGAGCAGCAAATCCCGGTGATCGGCATGCGCCGCAAGATCGCCCAGCGCATGCAGGACGCCACCCGGCGCGCCGCGCATTTCAGCTATGTGGAAGAGATCGACGTCACGGCCCTCGATGAGTTGCGCGTGCACCTCAACGAGAAACACGGCGCTACCCGCGGCAAGCTGACGCTGCTGCCGTTCCTGGTGCGGGCCATGGTCGTCGCATTGCGCGACTATCCGCAGATCAACGCGCGTTATGACGACGAAGCCCAGGTCATCACCCGCCTCGGCGCGGTGCATGTGGGTGTCGCCACCCAGAGCGATGTCGGCCTGATGGTGCCGGTGGTGCGTCACGCCGAAGCCCGCGACCTGTGGGGCACGGCGCAAGAAATCAATCGCTTGGCGAATGCGGCGCGCAATGGCAAGGCCAGTCGCGATGAGCTGTCGGGCTCGAGCATCACCCTGACCAGCCTCGGTGCGTTGGGCGGGATTGTCAGCACCCCGGTGCTGAACCTGCCGGAAGTGGCCATCGTCGGGGTCAACCGCATTGTCGAGCGGCCGATGGTGATCAAGGGCCAGATCGTGATCCGCAAGATGATGAACCTCTCCAGCTCCTTCGATCACCGGGTGGTCGATGGCATGGACGCGGCGCAATTCATCCAGGCCATCCGTGGCCTGCTCGAACAACCCGCCAGCCTGTTCCTGGAGTAACCCATGTCTCAAACATTGCACACCACGCTGCTGATCATCGGCGGTGGGCCTGGCGGTTACGTGGCAGCGATTCGCGCCGGCCAGCTGGGCATCCCGACCATCCTGGTGGAAGGCCAATCGCTGGGCGGCACCTGCCTGAACATCGGCTGCATTCCGTCCAAGGCGCTGATCCATGTCGCCGAACAGTTCCAGCAAACCGTGCACCACAGCCAGGGTTCGCCGTTGGGTATCGAAGTCGATGTGCCGACCCTGGACATCGGCAAAAGCGTTGAATGGAAAGACGGCATCGTCGACCGCCTGACCACCGGCGTAGCCGCGCTGCTGAAAAAACACAAGGTCCAGGTCATCCAGGGCTGGGCCAAGGTCGTGGACGGCAAGACCGTCGTTGTCGGCGACCAGCGCATCCAGTGTGAACACCTGTTGCTGGCCACCGGCTCGAAAAGTGTCAACCTGCCGATGCTGCCGATTGGCGGGCCGATCATCTCCTCCACCGAAGCCCTGGCGCCGAAACGCATCCCGAAACGCTTGATCGTGGTGGGCGGCGGCTACATTGGCCTGGAATTGGGGATTGCCTATCGCAAGCTCGGTGCCGAGGTCAGCGTGGTTGAGGCCCAGGACCGGATTTTGCCGGCCTACGACGCCGAACTGACCCAACCGGTGGCCGAATCCCTGAAGCAACTGGGGGTGAAGGTGTTCCTCAAACACAGCGTCACCGGTTTCGAGAACAATACCCTGCAAGTGCGCGACCCCAGCGGCGAGACGCTGTCGCTGGAAACCGACCAGGTGCTGGTTGCCGTTGGTCGCAAACCCAACACCCAGGGCTGGAACCTCGAAGCCTTGAACCTGGACATGAACGGCTCGGCGATCAAGATCGACAGCCGCTGCCAGACCAGCATGCGCAATGTGTGGGCCATCGGCGACCTCAGCGGTGAACCGATGCTCGCCCACCGGGCCATGGCCCAGGGCGAAATGGTCGCCGAACTGATCAGCGGTAAATCCCGCGAATTCAACCCGGCCGCGATCCCGGCGGTGTGCTTCACCGACCCGGAACTGGTAGTGGTCGGCAAGACCCCGGACGAGGCCAGGGCGGCCGGGCTGGACTGCATCGTGTCGAGCTTCCCGTTCGCCGCCAATGGCCGGGCCATGACCCTGGAGTCGAAAACCGGCTTCGTGCGGGTAGTGGCGCGCCGCGACAATCACCTGATCGTCGGCTGGCAGGCGGTAGGCGTTGGCGTCTCGGAACTGTCCACGGCCTTCGGCCTGAGCCTGGAAATGGGTTCACGCCTGGAAGACGTGGCGGGCACCATCCACGCCCACCCGACACTCGGCGAAGCGGTACAGGAAGCAGCCCTGCGGGCCCTGGGGCATGCATTGCACCTTTGAGACCGCAGTGGCGCCATCGCAGGCAAGCCAGCTCCCACAAGGGATCGGCATTCGACAGGGCAACACGGTCGAATGTGGGAGCCGGGCTTGCCCGCGATGACGGTGGATCGGCCAACCAGGATGTCGAATGGTCCACCTGCCCCGCTCCCACACAAGCCAAGAATGAAGTATTGTTGCGCCCATCCAGAAATAAACCATAAGCCTGCCTTCGACCAGGCGGTTGACAAAAGATAGAGGGTGTCATGGGTAACGAAAGCATCAATTGGGACAAGCTGGGTTTTGACTACATCAAGACCGACAAGCGTTTCCTCCAGACCTGGAAAGACGGCGAGTGGCAAAAAGGCACCCTGACCGACGACAACGTGCTGCACATCAGCGAGGGCTCCACCGCCCTGCACTACGGCCAGCAATGCTTTGAAGGCCTCAAGGCCTACCGCTGCAAGGACGGTTCGATCAACCTGTTCCGCCCCGACCAGAACGCTGCGCGCATGCAGCGCAGCTGTGGCCGCCTGCTGATGCCACAAGTGCCGACCGACGCCTTCATCGAAGCCTGCAAGGAAGTGGTCCGCGCCAACGAGCGGTTCATCCCGCCGTACGGCACCGGCGGCGCGCTGTACCTGCGCCCGTTCGTGATCGGCACCGGTGACAACATCGGCGTGCGCACCGCGCCGGAATTCATCTTCTCGATCTTCTGCATCCCGGTCGGCGCCTACTTCAAGGGCGGCCTGACCCCGCACAACTTCCTGATCTCCGGCTACGACCGTGCGGCTCCCAACGGCACCGGCGCCGCCAAGGTCGGTGGCAACTACGCCGCCAGCCTGATGCCTGGTTCCCTGGCGAAAAAAGCCAACTTCGCCGACTGCATCTACCTCGACCCGGCCACCCACTCGAAGATCGAAGAAGTCGGCTCGGCCAACTTCTTCGGGATCACCCACGACAACAAGTTCGTCACCCCGAACTCGCCGTCGGTGTTGCCAGGCATCACCCGCCTGTCGCTGATCGAGCTGGCAAAATCCCGCCTGGGCCTGGAAGTGGTTGAAGGCGACGTGCTGATCGACAAGCTGTCGGACTTCAAGGAAGCCGGCGCCTGCGGCACCGCCGCCGTGATCACCCCGATCGGCGGCATCGAGTACAAAGACAAGCTGCACGTGTTCTACAGCGAAAAAGAAGTCGGCCCGGTCACCCAGAAGCTCTACAAAGAGCTGACTGGCGTACAGTCCGGCGACGTCGAAGCGCCTGAGGGCTGGATCGTCAAGGTCTAAGCAACCGGCTGCCAGCAACACCACAAAACCAATGTGGGAGCTGGCTTGCCTGCGATAGCGGAGTATCAGTCGACACGTTTATTGACTGACCCACCGCCATCGCAGGCAAGCCCGCTCCCACATTTGGTTTCCAGCGTTTGGAAAACCGGGCTTCAGGCCTTATCCATCGGGATGTTTTCCAGGATCTTCTTGCCCATGCTGATCCGCGGCTCCGCGCCATAACCCAGCGCCTCATAAAACCCCATCACCGCGTCATTGCCACTGGTGATCTGCAGGTTGATCTTCATGCAACCCAGCGCCGTCAACGCCTGCTCCGCATGCCGCACCAACGAAGCGCCCAGGCCCTGGCGGCGATAGTCGTTGTGCACCGCCACTGAATACAACCAGCCACGATGCCCGTCGTAGCCGGCGAGGACGGTACCGATCACCGCCTTCTTGTCGGTGGCCACGAAGAACAACCCATCGTTGACCGCCAGCTTCTTGTCGATCGCCAGGCTCGGCAGGTTATGCGCCGCGTCATAACCAAACGCCGCCTGCCACAACGCCACCACCTGCGCCCGATGGGCCCGATCGCGATAGACGCCGATGGGATGGCGGGATGACAACGCCTTCTCCATCACCAGCGTGCGTTCATTGCCATGGTAGACATCGCGCACCGTGTGGAAACCGAGCTTGGTGTAGAACGGCTCGGCCGTCAGCGAAGACGGCACATGCAACAAGGTCACCCCGGCTTCCCGGGCGCGCAGCTCGATTTCAATCATCAGCAAGCGCCCGATGCCCTGCCCTTGCAGCGCCGGATTGACGAATACCGAGCGCACCACATTGGCGTCAAGTGCCGCCGTGGCAACGATCACCTCATCCTGAATGGCCACCAGCACCGTTCGACGCGCGAGCAACGCAACGACAGCCTCGGGAGTAAAGTTGCTCGCCACCCGCGCAATCACATCCGCCGGATAATCCCGGGCGTTGCTGTCATGCAGGGCCGCCAGGATGACCTGGCTGATGCCCTCGGCATCGGTAGTTTGGGCGAGACGAACTTCAGTGGGCATGGACACTCCTTAATGACGGACTCAATTCCTGCAGCGCCCCCATACTAATGTGGGAGCTGGCTTGCCTGCGATAGCGGTCTGTCAGTCAATCAAGTATCGACTGACAGACCGCTATCGCAGGCAAGCCAGCTCCCACAGTTGATCAGCTTTGTTCCTTCAATCTCACCCGGCAGCCGATTCGGCTGCCCCACCCCACTTTTCAGCTTTCCCGGCTGAGCCACCCCCTCACTTCAGCCGGGATTCTTCCTTCACACCGCACAAAATAGCCTCACTGCCCAACCCATGGACCCGTGCCCCCATGCAAACCACCAACACTGTCCTGATGATCCGCCCGGCGCACTTCGCCTTCAACCCGGACACCGCGATCAACAACCGCTTCCAGCGCGCGCCCCTCGACCCATTGGCCGCACAGCAGAAAGCGCTGGAAGAGTTCGACGGCTACGTCGACACCCTGCGCCACCACGGCGTGGAAGTGCTGGTGGTACAAGACACCCCCGCTCCCCATACCCCGGATTCGATCTTCCCCAACAACTGGTGGAGCAGCCACGCCGACGGCAGCCTGGTGCTGTACCCGATGGAAGGCCGGAACCGACGACTGGAACGCGACAAAGGCGTACTGCAAGTGCTGGAGCAACGCTTCGCGATCCACAACACCATCGACTTCAGCCACCTCGAACAACAGAACATGTTCCTCGAAGGCACCGGCAGCATGGTCCTCGACCGCCAGCACCGCATCAGCTACGCCTGCCATTCCGGACGGACCCATCAGGATGCCCTGCGCCAGTTCGCCGAACGCCTGGACTACCAGGTCTGCGTATTCCACGCCGTCGACCGCCACCACGCGCCGATCTACCACAGCAACGTAATGATGAGTGTCGGCCGCGACCTCTCCGTGGTGTGCCTGCAAGCCCTGCCCGATGACCACGAGCGCCAGGCCCTTGAACGCTCCCTGCGGGACACCGGCAAAGACATCGTCGCCCTGGACTTCGACCAGCTGGAAGCCTTCGCCGGCAACATGCTCGAAGTCCATGACCGCGACGGCCAGCCGCTGCTGGTGATGTCGGCCAGCGCCTGGGGCTCGCTCAAGCCCGCCCAGCGCCAGCACGTGGAGCGCCACACCCGGCCGGTGGTGGTGAACATCGACAACATCGAACGCATCGGCGGCGGCAGTGCCCGCTGCATGTTGGCGGAAGTACATCTGCCCGCCCGCCCCTCATTTCAATAAGGAGTCTTCCCATGACCCGCTATATCGACGTCAACGACTTGAGCTACCTGGTTTCGCAAAAAGGCCTGCAAACCTGCATCACCGAGATGGCCGAGTACATCCGCGCCGACTACCTGCGCTGGCAGGACTTTGAAAAATGCGCACGCCTGGCCAACCATTCCCCCGAGGGCGTGATCGAGCTGATGCCGGTGTCCGACGCGTCGCTGTACGCCTTCAAATACGTGAACGGCCACCCGAAAAACACCCAGAGCGGCATGCTCACCGTCATGGCCTTCGGCGCCCTGGGTGATGTGGACACCGGCAAACCGGTGCTGCTGGCGGAAATGACCCTGACCACCGCGATCCGCACGGCCGCCACCTCGGCCCTGGTGGCGCGCTACCTGGCCCGGGACAACAGCCGCAGCATGGCGCTGATCGGCAACGGCTCCCAGAGCGAGTTCCAGGCCCTGGCCTTCCACGCGATGCTGGGCATCACTGAAATCCGCCTGTTCGACATCGACGCCAAGGCCACCGCCAAACTGGCCGCCAACCTCAAAGCCTTCCCGGCGATCAAGGTGATCCTGGCAGGCAGCGTTGCCGAAGCCGTGAAAGGCGCCGACATCGTCACCACCGTCACCGCCGACAAGGCCTACGCCACCATTCTCACGGACGAGATGATCGAACCGGGCATGCACCTGAATGCCGTCGGTGGCGACTGCCCCGGCAAGACCGAGCTGGACCGACGAATCGTCGAACGGGCCCGCGTGATTGTCGAGTACGAGCCACAAAGCCGCATCGAAGGCGAAATCCAGCACATGCCGGAAGATTCGCCGGTCACCGAGCTGTGGCAAGTGATCAACGGCCAGGCGCCAGGCCGCGAAAACGCGCGCCAGGTCACCCTGTTCGACTCGGTAGGTTTTGCCATCGAAGACTACTCCGCCCTGCGTTACGTACTGGACGTGGCCAAGGCGCTGGACGTGGGCAGCGAACTGGAACTGGTGCCGGACCTTGCCGACCCCAAGGACCTGTTTGCCCGCCTGGCCCAAGCACCGGTGGCACAGCAGAAAAAGCGCGCCTGAGACCGCTCTGGCCTGCCGCTTTGCGGGAAAGGCAGGCCGGAAAAACCCGGTCAACAAGCCGATTCAGCGGGTGCCGCAGCCGTTTCCGCTGTGACCCGCGTTTTAACAGCACATTCCGCCCGCCGCGGCAGGGGTAAACGACACAAAAAACGCACCATCTTGAAGCATTCTCTCTGACAACAAACAGCCCAATGTGGCGAGGCAGCCCAATGTGGCGAGGGAGCTTGCTCCCGCTGGAGTGCGTAGCGCTCCCGGGATTTTGGGGCCGCTGCGCAGCCCAGCGGGAGCAAGCTCCCTCGCCACAAAAGCCAGCTCGCCTTAGCTTTCAACTTTTCTACTGCCCTGACATCAATTACAAAATATAGGGAATACACATGACTCCGCTCCGATCACTTTTCGCTGCGCTGCTCCTGCCATTGGCCGCAACCGCTGCCCAGGCTCAGGAATGGAAAGAAATCCGCTTTGGGGTTTTCCCCGAATACCCACCGTTTGAATCCGTCGCCGCCGACGGCAGCCTGCAAGGTTTCGACATCGACCTGGGCAACGCCATCTGCGCCAAGCTGGAAGTCAAATGCGTGTGGGTCCACAACGAATTCGACGGCATGATCCCGGCCCTGCGCGCCCGCAAGTTCGACGCCATCATGTCCTCCATGGCCGTGACCCCGGCCCGCCAGAAAGTCATCGACTTCAGCGACCGGCTGTTCCTCAGCCCGACCTCGGTGATCACCCGCAAAAGCGCCGACTTCGGCGACACCCCCGAATCCCTGAAAGGCAAACAGGTTGGCGTGCTGCAAGGCTCGCTGCAGGAAGCCTACGCCCGTGCGCACCTGGCCAAGCTTGGGGCGCAGATCAAGGCGTACCAGTCCCAGGAACAGAACTACGCCGACCTGCAAAACGGCCGCCTCGACGCCACCCTGACCGACAAGCTGGAAGCCCAGCTCAACTTCCTGTCCAAGCCTGAAGGTGCCGACTTCAAGACCGGCCCGGCCTT
This sequence comes from Pseudomonas sp. F8002, assembly GCF_013385495.1. Lineage (NCBI taxonomy): Bacteria > Pseudomonadati > Pseudomonadota > Gammaproteobacteria > Pseudomonadales > Pseudomonadaceae > Pseudomonas > Pseudomonas sp. F8002. The sequence continues at coordinate 19,945 of NZ_JACAPW010000036.1, forward strand.
CAAGGACCCGACCCTGCCGCTCGACATCGCCATGGGCCTGCGCAAGAACGACAAGGACCTGGTGGAGCTGATCAACAAAGGCATCGCCGCCGTCCAGGCCGATGGCACCTACACGCAGATCCAGAAGAAATACTTCGGCGATCAGGATATCTACAACGAGTAACGCCTCATGTGGGAGCGAGCTTGTGTGGGAGCGGGCTTGCTCGCGAAAGCGGTGGGTCAGTCACACATGTATTGACTGAAACTCTGTCTTCGCGAGCAAGCCCGCTCCCACACAAGCTCGCTCCCACCGTAAAACTCTGCGCGCCATCGAGATACTTCCCATGAATGAACTCCTCAACTTGCAAGGCTTCGGCCCGCTGCTGGCCCAGGGTGCCTGGATGACGGTCAAGCTGGCGTTCCTGGCGCTGCTGCTGAGCCTGTCCCTGGGACTGATCGCCGCCGCCGCCAAGCTCTCCAGCGTCAAGCTGCTGCGGGTTCCGGCCACGCTCTACACCACGCTGATTCGCAGCGTGCCGGACCTGGTGCTGATCCTGCTGATTTTCTACAGCCTGCAACTGTGGCTGAACGACCTGAGTGAAATGCTCGGCTGGGCCTACTTCGAAATCGACCCGTTCACCGCCGGTGTCATCACCCTCGGTTTTATCTACGGTGCGTATTTCACCGAAAACTTTCGCGGGGCGATTCTCAGCGTGCCCGCCGGCCAACTCGAAGCCGCCACCGCCTACGGCCTGAGCCGCTGGCAGCGCTTTCGCCTGGTGCTGTTCCCGCAACTGATGCGCTTTGCCCTGCCGGGCCTGGGCAACAACTGGCTGGTGCTGCTCAAGTCCACCGCGCTGGTGTCGATCATCGGCCTGTCAGACCTGGTCAAGGCCGCACAAAACGCCGGCAAGACCACCAATGACCCGCTGTATTTCCTGATCCTCGCGGGCCTGGTGTACCTGGTGATCACCACCCTCTCCAACCGCATCTTCAAACGCCTGGAACGGCGCTACAACGTGGGCATCAAGGGGATGGCGCGATGATCGAACTGATCCAGCAATACGGCCTGGCCTACCTGTTCACCGACGGTAACGGCTTTTCCGGGGTGGCGATGACCCTGTGGCTGTTCATTATCTCGGTGGTGCTGGGCTTCATCCTCTCGATCCCGCTGGCGATCGCGCGGGTCTCGGAACACTTCTGGATTCGCTGGCCAGTGGAGGTCTACACCTACCTGTTTCGCGGCACGCCGCTGTATATCCAGTTGCTGATTTGCTACACCGGCCTCTACGGCCTGGACGTGGTGCAGGACAACGCCCTGCTCAACCAGTTTTTTCGCAATGCACTGAACTGCACGCTGCTGGCGTTTGTACTGAACACGTGCGCCTACACCGTGGAAATCTTTGCCGGGGCGATTCGCAACATCCCCCACGGCGAGATCGAAGCCGCCAAGGCCTACGGCCTGCATGGCTGGCGCCTGAACCTGTTTGTGGTAGTGCCCGCCGCACTGCGTCGCGCACTGCCGGCCTACAGCAATGAAATGATCCTGATGCTGCACGCCACGTCCCTGGCGTTCACCGCCACCATCGCCGACATCCTCAAGGTGGCTCGCGACGCCAACGCCGAGACGTTCCTGACGTTCCAGGCCTTCGGCATCGCCGCCCTGTTGTACATGCTGCTGTCCTTTGCACTGGTGGGCCTGTTTCGACTGGCCGAACGTCGCTGGATGCGTTTTCTTGTTCCTACCCGAGGCTAACCCATGAATCAGTCCGCGCAGGCCCTGGCCGCTTATCCCACCGATGTACGCCCCGCTACCCAGCCGGTCGCCGTGGCCGAAAACGCCAACGTCAAACTCCAGGTCGAAGGCCTGCACAAACGCTATGGCGAGCATGAGGTGCTCAAGGGCGTTTCACTGAACGCGCGCAACGGCGACGTGATCAGCCTGATCGGCGCCAGCGGCTCCGGCAAGAGCACGATGCTGCGCTGCATCAACTTCCTCGAACAGCCGGACGCCGGGGTTATCACCCTCGATGGCATCAGCATCGAAATGCAGCAAGGCCGCGCCGGCACGCGCGCGCCGCACCAGGCGCAATTGCAGAACCTGCGCACCCGCCTGGCCATGGTGTTCCAGCACTTCAACCTGTGGAGCCACATGACCGTGCTGGAAAACATCACCATGGCGCCGCGCCGGGTGCTGGGGGTGAGCGCCGCCGAGGCGGAAAAACGCGCACGCCTGTACCTCGACAAGGTCGGCCTGCCGGGCCGGGTGGCGGACCAATACCCGGCATTCCTCTCCGGCGGCCAGCAACAGCGCGTGGCCATCGCCCGGGCCCTGGCGATGGAACCGGAGATCATTCTGTTCGACGAACCCACTTCGGCCCTCGACCCTGAACTTGTAGGAGAAGTGCTCAAAGTCATACAGACGTTGGCGGAGGAAGGTCGTACCATGCTCATGGTCACCCACGAAATGGGCTTTGCCCGCCAGGTGTCCAGCCAAGTGCTGTTCCTGCACCAGGGCCGTGTCGAGGAGCAAGGCGCAGCGGATATCCTCGACCAGCCGAACAGCGAACGCTTGCAGCAATTTCTTTCCAACCGATTGAAGTGAACACCACACACCATGGATACCAAGGCCACCGGACCGAACGCCTCACCTGTGCTGGACCGCATCGATGAAGCCATCATCGACGTGTTACGGCACCAGGGACGCATCACCTACGAAAAACTCTCGTCGCTGGTGCACCTGACGCCCAGGCCGTGCCTGGAACGGGTACGCAAGCTGGAACGACGCGGGGTCATCCGGGGTTATGGGGCGATCATCGACGTGCAGATGGTCTCGCCGGGGCTGTCACTGCTGGTGCTGGTGGCCCTCTCCAACCAGAGCGGGCGCTCGGCGCAGAAGGCGTTCGAGGCATGTGTCAAAGCCTGCCCGCAAGTGTTCGAGTGCCAGTTGATCAGCGGGCCGTTCGACTACAGCCTGCGCATGCGCTGCCGGGACATGGAGCACTACCGCGTGCTGACGGAAACCTGGCTGAACAATGATGAATTGCACATCGATAAATTGGTGGCGCATCCCGAGCTGGCGGTCGTAAAAAACACCGCCACCGAACTGGCCTGAACCTCATTCCCTGAAACACTGAAGATCGAATGTGGGAGCTGGCTTGCCTGCGATAGCAGCGCCTCGGTGTAACTGAAACACCGAGTTGTCTGCATCGCAGGCAAGCCAGCTCCCACACTAACCATGCCCGCTTGAAATTCGCTTGCCTGGACGCGCCCCAATCAGCTTCGCCTGCCCATCCCGCTGCTTGCCCGTGCGCGCCTCGCTGATCAGCCCCGGAATCAACTTGCCCTCCGGCAGATTCTTCCAGAACCGGCTCGGCAAATGCCCTTCCATCACCTTCGGATTCAACCGCGCCGGGTTAAAGATATGGCTGTAGTACGTCAACCACATCGCACTGTGGGGATCCTCGACATTCTGCGCCAACGCCTGCCATTCCACCGGGCATTGCCGCTGGTGAATCAACTGCTCCCCGTCGTAATAAACCCCATCCAGGGGCGTGGCGATCATCCAGCGATGACGCCCCATGCGCCCGACAAAATGCTGGCTGGCCACCTTCAAGATGTCGTGGGCCGGCTCATGCCACGCCACGTACTCCGGCAACTGCGGCCCCGCCTCTGCCGGCAATGCGATAAACCGCACAAACGCATGCAGGTGATGGGCCTCGCGCTGCACCTGCTTGATCCGCCGCTGCAATTCGCTGCCCAGCTTGTCCCCCGACATCATCGCCGTGCGGTCCCCATGGCTGACGCGCCACAGCACCTCATACAGCAGGCTCCAGCGCTGTTCACCGTGATAACACGCGGCAGACTCCAGCAGCTCCAGCAGCGCCTTGGGAATCCGCGCCTGGAACGGCCCGCACTCCGCCGGGTACTGCTCGTCGGTGGCAAACAGGTCCGCCACCTCGGCCACGCCCCAACTCACGTGGCTGGGGTCGATCTGATGGCTGAGCAACCAGCGCGCCTGCTCGCGCCAGGTGCTGAACAGGTTGTCGCATTCCAGGCTGATCATCCCCACAGCCCCATTTGCTGCGGCTGCGGGCGGTCGCGCAGTTGTTCGCGCAGCAGCACGCTGGTGCTTTCCGCTTGCTGCGGGTGGTAGTCGCTGGTGATGAAAAACGGCTTGGCCTTGGTCAGCACACACCGCATGCGCGCCAGGTCTTCGAAGCGGATCTTGCGCTGGCGACGCAGGTCCACCAGCCGCTGGGTGGTGCGCAGGCCAATTCCGGGAATGCGCGCAATAAGCGTCGGCTCGGCCCGGTTCAAGTCCAGCGGGAACACCTCGCGGTGCTCCAGCGCCCAGGCCAGCTTGGGGTCGATATCCAGGGCCAGGTCGCCCGGCCCTTCAAACAGTTCATTGGCGCTGAACCCGTAGCTGCGCAACAGGAAATCCGCCTGGTACAAGCGGTGCTCGCGCATCAGCGGCGGCGCGGCCAGGGGCACGCTTTTCGGGCTGTTGGGGATCGGGCTGAACGCCGAGTAATACACCCGGCGCAGTTTGAAATTGCCGTACAACGCCTCGGCGCTGTGGAGGATGGTGCTGTCGTCGGTGTCATCGGCACCGACGATCATCTGCGTGCTCTGCCCGGCCGGCGCGAAACGCGGCGCGCGGGGTTCGTTGAGCACCGTCTGCTCACCGGTATAGATGGTTTGCATGGCCTGCTTGATCGAGACGATCTGCTTCTCGGGCGCCAGGGTTTGCAGGCTCTTGTCCGTTGGCAACTCGATATTCACGCTGAGGCGATCGGCATACCGCCCCGCCTCGGCAATCAGTGCCGGGTCGGCTTCGGGAATGGTCTTGAGGTGGATATAACCGCGAAAGTCATGCTCTTCGCGCAGCAGTTTGGCCACCCGCACCAGCTGCTCCATGGTGTAGTCGGCCGAACGGATGATGCCGGAGCTGAGAAACAGCCCGCTGACGCAGTTGCGCCGGTAAAAGTCGAGGGTCAGGGTCACCACCTCCTCCGGGCTGAAGCGTGCACGGGGCACGTCGCTGGAGCGGCGGTTGACGCAGTATTGGCAGTCGTAGAGGCAGAAGTTGGTCAGCAGCACCTTGAGCAACGACACGCAGCGACCGTCGGGCGTGTAGCTGTGGCAGATGCCCATGCCATCGGTGGAACCCAGCCCCGCCTTGCCTTCCGAGCTGCGCTTGGGTGCGCCGCTGCTGGCGCAGGACGCGTCGTACTTGGCGGCGTCGGCGAGGATGCTGAGTTTTTCGATCAACTGCATGGGGCTTCTACCGATACTGGTTTTTTGTACAGTATCAGCAGCCGCCCCCGCGGTTCAAGTGCAGCCTGTCAGCTGGCGGTGGCCAGCAACACGTCCTGCACCGAACGGCTCTTGCCGCGGCTGCGGTCGTACTCGTACAGCGACGCGGCAATCTCGTCGGCACGGATCGGCAGGATCGACAGCAAGGTATCGCTCAGGCCATGGCTGGCCTGGCTGAAGCCCTGCATGTAGATGCCGGCCTTGCAGCGCTCGTCGGTGACGATGCGGTAGTCGCGGCTGACTTCAAAGTCGCCCATATAGTCGGCCAACGGTGCGAGCAACTGACGATGCATCTGGCGCTCGTAACCGGTGGCCAGTACGACGGCATCGTAATGGTTGAGGCTGGTTTCGCCGGTGGCGTTGTTGCGCAGCGCCAACTCCACACCCAGCGGCCCGGCCGTGGCTTTTTCCACGGTGGTCAGGGTACGGAACGCGTGACGGGCAATGCCGGAAACCTTCTGGCGGTAGAAGATCCCGTAGATGCGCTCGATCAGGTCCAGGTCCACCACCGAATAGTTGGTGTTGTGGTACTCGTTGACCAGGCGCTCGCGCTCGCTGCCGTTCTGCTGGAACACCAGGTCGGTGAACTCCGGCGAGAACACTTCGTTGACGAACGGGCTGTCATCCGCAGGCTTGAGGGCCGAGCCGCGCAGGATCATGTCGACCTGCACCGACGGGAAGCTGTCGTTGAGGTCGATAAACGCCTCGGCTGCGCTCTGGCCACCACCGATGATCGCGATGCGCATCGGCTTGCCGTCGACACACGGTTGCTGGGCCATGCGTTCCAGGTACTGGGAGTGATGGAACACCCGACCGTCATCCTTGAGCGCCTTGAACGACGCCGGAATACGCGGCGTACCACCGGCGCTGACCACCACCGAGCGGGTGGTGCGCACGTGCTGTTCACCCTGGGCGTCCCGGGAAATCACCCGCAGCGCCTCTACCTGCTGCTGATGCAGGATCGGCTCGATGGCCAGCACTTCCTCGCCGTAGCGGCTTTGCGCCTGGAACTGCCCGGAAACCCAGCGCAGGTAGTCGTTGTACTCCATGCGGCACGGATAGAAGGTACCCAGGTTGATGAAATCCACCAGGCGCCCGTGGGCCTTCAGGTAATTGACGAAGGAATAAGGGCTGGTGGGATTGCGCAGGGTCACCAGGTCCTTGAGGAAGGAAATCTGCAATTCACTCTGGGTGACCAGGGTGTTGCCGTGCCAGCGGTAGTCGGCCTGTTTGTCGAGGAACAGCACGTCCAGTTTGCCCTGGGCTTTCTCGCGTTCCTGCAGGGCGATGGCCAGCGCCAGGTTCGAAGGGCCGAACCCGATACCGATCAGGTCGTGAACGGCGGGCGATGCAATTGCCTGTGTCATTCCAGTGTCCTCTGGATAAGCCCCGTGGCAGTGGGGCGGGAAAGCCTCAGAGACCTGAAGGCACAGCAACAGGTCGTGTGTTGATAGGAGACGAGGACAATGAAATAAAATTTAGCTAACGCTGGAATCAGTGCGCATCCCACTCACGCATGCGCGCCCGGCAATGCTTCATGGCATTGACGATGTGTTTTTCCACCAGCGCGCGGGAAATACCCAGGCGCTCGGCGATTTGCAGGTGGGACAGGCCGTCGAGCTTGCGCAGCAGGAAGCTGTCACGGCAGAGCGCCGGCAACTCGGCCAGCGCGCGCTCAAGCATTTCCAGGCGCTGGCCGTGGTCCAGGCAGTGATGGGGCGAAGACAGCGAAAAACGCTCCTCGCTGTCGAGTACTTCCAGGGGTTCATCCTGGCGCAGGGCGTTGCGCCGATGACCGTCGATCACCAGGTTCAGCGCCGTGCGATAGAGAAATGCCCGGGGCTGCTCGATCGGGACCTCGCTGGCGCGCCCCAGCACCCGCACATAAGCGTCATGCACCACATCTTCGGCCACCTGACGGTTGCCCAGCTTGGCGTTGAGGAAACACACCAGCTCGCGATAGTAGTTTTCCAACATGACTCCCGACCGCCTGTAGGCGGCATTAGGTCCTTTGAGTACGAAGATAACGGCCGATGCGATGATGGCAGTTTGAGGTGCGTGTAATTTATAGTAATTCTCATCTAGTTTTAAACAAGACTTGCAACGCCGGCCAATTATTTTGCCTGACACACCTGTAACGGCATATGTAACGGCCTAAATCCCCGGACAATTTCCTCGTCTACCTGTCAGCTTCCCGCTCCTGCGGGCCGATCTTTCCTGGCTGGAACTCTGCATGAAACGTCCTCGACCTGCCCGACGCGCCCTGCTTGTGGTCGCGTGCCTCATCCCCATCATCGCTTTAGCAGCCTGGCAGGTCCTGCCGTCGGGCCGGGACAAGCTGGCGACCGTCACCGTGACCCGGGGCGATATCGAAAGCAGCGTCACGGCCCTGGGCACCCTGCAACCCCGGCGCTACGTCGACGTGGGCGCCCAGGCGTCCGGACAGATCCAGAAGATTCACGTCGAGGCCGGTGCCCAGGTCAAGGAAGGCCAATTGCTGGTAGAGATCGACCCCTCCACGCAAAAAGCCAAGCTCGATGCCAGCCGCTACGCCATCGAGAACCTGCAGGCCCAGTTGCAGGAGCAACGGGCCCAGCACGAACTGGCTCGCCAGAAGTACCAGCGCCAGCAACGCCTGGAAGCCGGTAACGCCACCCGGGAAGAAGACGTGCAAACTGCCAGGGCCGAACTGAGCGCCACCCAGGCGCGGGTCGAGATGTTCCTGGCGCAGATTCGCCAGGCCAGGGCCAGCCTGCGCAGTGACGAGGCAGAGTTGGGCTACACGCGCATTTATGCGCCAATGAGCGGCACCGTGGTCGCGGTGGACGCCCGGGAAGGCCAGACCCTCAACGCCCAGCAGCAAACCCCGCTGATCCTGCGGATCGCCAAGCTTTCGCCGATGACCGTATGGGCCGAAGTCTCGGAAGCCGACATCGGCCATGTCAAACCCGGCATGACGGCCTACTTCACCACCCTGAGCGGCGGCAGCCGACGCTGGACCAGCACCGTGCGGCAGATTTTGCCGATCCCGCCCAAGCCGCTCAACGAAACCAGCCAGGGCGGTGGCAGCCCGAGCAGCGCCAGCAAAAGCGGCACCGGGCGAGTGGTGCTTTACACGGTGCTGCTGGACGTCGACAACACCGATAACGCCTTGATGGCGGAAATGACCGCCCAGGTATTCTTCGTCGCCGGCCAGGCCAGGGACACCCTGACCGCGCCGGTCGCCGCCCTGCAAGGCAGCCTCGGCGGCGACAAACAGATCGCCCGCGTGGTGGCGAAAAACGGCAGCATCGAGCAACGCGAAATCCGCCTGGGCCTCAGCGACCGCCTGCGAGTCCAGGTGCTGGAAGGCCTGAACGAAGGCGATCACCTGCTGATCGGCCCGGCCGATGGCAGCGGAGGTTGAATGTCGACCCCACTGATCGAACTCAAGGGCATCCGCAAATCCTACGGCGGCGGCGACACGCCACAGGTTGATGTGCTGCGCGGCATCGACCTGGCGATCCATGCCGGGGAATTCGTGGCGATTGTCGGTGCCTCCGGCTCCGGCAAATCCACGCTGATGAATATCCTCGGCTGCCTCGACCGCCCCACCGAGGGCGACTACCTGTTCGCCGGAGAGAACGTCGCCCAGCTCGACAGCGACGAACTCGCCTGGCTGCGCCGCGAGGCCTTCGGTTTCGTGTTCCAGGGCTATCACCTGATCCCATCCGGCTCGGCCCAGGAAAACGTCGAGATGCCGGCGATCTATGCCGGCATCAGCGCCGCCGAACGCCATGCCCGCGCCAAGGCCCTGCTCACGCGCCTGGGCCTGGCCGAGCGCACCGGCAACCGCCCGCACCAGCTTTCCGGCGGCCAGCAACAGCGGGTGTCGATTGCCCGGGCGTTGATGAACGGCGGGCATATCATCCTCGCCGACGAACCCACCGGCGCCCTCGACAGCCACAGCGGCGCGGAGGTCATGACCCTGCTGGACGAACTGGCCAGCCAGGGCCACGTGGTCATCCTGATCACCCACGACCGCGAAGTCGCGGCGCGGGCCAATCGCATCATCGAGATCCGCGACGGGCTGATCATCAGCGACTCTGCCGACACCAGCGAGACGCCCCCCGTGGCCATCTCCGGCGCGTTGCAAGCCGTGGACCTGCGCCAGCGCCTGGCCGACGGCGCCGAGCACAACGGCGCCTGGAAAGCCGAGCTGCTGGATGCCGTGCAAGCCGCGTGGCGGGTGATGTGGATCAACCGTTTTCGCACGGCGCTGACGCTGCTGGGGATCATCATCGGCGTGGCGTCGGTGGTGGTGATGCTGGCGGTGGGCGAAGGCAGCAAGCGCCAGGTGATGGCGCAGATGGGCGCTTTCGGCTCCAATATCCTCTACGTCAGCGGGTCGGCGCCTAACCCGCGTACACCGCGGGGCGTGATCACCCTCAACGATGTGGCCGCCCTGGCAGCCCTGCCTCAGGTCAAGCGCATCATGCCGGTAAATGGCGCGGAGGCCGGGGTGCGCTTTGGCAACGTCGACCACATGGCGTATGTCGGTGGCAACGACACTAACTTCCCGACGATTTTCAACTGGCCCGTGGCCGAGGGCAGCTACTTTACCGAAGCCGATGAGCGCTCCGGCGCCACCGTCGCCGTGATCGGCAACCGGGTGCGTACCAAACTGTTCAAGGACAACCTCAATCCGATCGGCCAATACATCCTGATCGAAAACGTGCCATTCCAGGTGGTGGGAGTGCTGGCGGAAAAAGGCTCCAGCTCCGGAGATAAAGACAGCGACGACCGCATCGCCATCCCCTACACCGCCGCCAGCGTGCGTTTGTTTGGCAGCTACAACCCCGAATACGTGGTGATCGCCGCCGCCGATGCACGCAATGTACGCGAGGCAGAAAAGGCCATCGATCAGTTATTGCTGCGCCTGCATAACGGCAAGCGTGACTATGAGTTGACCAACAATGCCGCCATGATCCAGGCCGAAGCAAGGACCCAGAACACCCTGTCGCTGATGCTCGGCTCGATTGCCGCGATCTCGCTGCTGGTGGGCGGTATCGGCGTGATGAACATCATGCTGATGACCGTACGCGAGCGCACGCGGGAGATCGGCATCCGCATGGCCACCGGCGCGCGGCAGCGGGATATCCTGCGCCAGTTCCTCACCGAAGCGGTGATGCTTTCGGTGGTCGGTGGCCTCACCGGCATCGGCCTGGCCCTGCTGGTAGGTGGCGTACTCATCCTCAGCAACGTGGCCGTCGCGTTCTCGATTCCGGCCGCCGTGGGGGCCTTCTTCTGCGCCCTGGTCACCGGCGTTATCTTCGGTTTCATGCCGGCCCGCAAAGCCGCTCGACTTGACCCGGTCAAGGCCCTTACCAGTGAATGATCGCCCTATGAAAGTGTCCCTGACCCTCCTCGCCGCCAGCCTGCTGCTGGCCGCCTGCAGCAGCCCCGCACCGCGTCCGGGCGCAGGCATGCAAACACCGCCCGCCTGGCACAGCGCAAGCGACGCAACGGCGCTGCGGGCCAACCAGCAATGGTGGACAAGTTTCGACAGCCCCCAGCTCAACCAACTGATCGAACAGGCCCGCAGCGGCAGTTACGACCTGGCCAGCGCCATGGCCCGGGTGCGCCAGGCCCAGGCCAGCGCAGTGATAGCCGGCGCACCGTTGCTGCCTGAACTCACCGGCGCGTTCAATGCAAACCGCCAGAAGCTGCTGCGGGGCAAGGGCTACAGCCAGCTGGACGCTACCAGCAGCAACAAGGCCGTGGATTACTTCGATGCGCGCCTGAGCGCCACTTACGAAATTGATTTCTGGGGTGGCAAGCGCGCCGCCCGGGACAGCGCCGTGGAAGAGGTGCGCGCCAGCGAGTTCGACCAGGCCACCGTGGAACTGACCCTGCTCAGCGGTGTTGCGACCACCTATACCCAGTGGCTGTCATTGCGTGAGCAACTGCGCATCGCCCAACTCAACCTGGACAACGCCCAAAACGTGTTGAAGCTGGTGCAGACTCGCCACGATGCAGGCTCCGCCACCGCCCTGGAACTGGCCCAGCAAAAAAGCCTCGTGGCCGCACAACAACGCCAGCTGCCGCTGGCACAGCAGCAGGCCGACGAGGCCTTGATCAGCCTCGCGGCACTGCTGGGCACACCGGTGCAGGACCTGCACCTGGCCCCGCAACCCTTCGCCCAATTGAACTGGCCGGGCATCGCCGCCGGTGTTCCCAGCCAACTGCTCAGCCGCCGTCCCGACATCGCCAGTGCCGAGGCCCGGCTGGCAGCAGCCCAGGCAGACGTCACCGTGGCCCGGGCAGCCATGCTGCCCACCCTCACCCTCAGTGCCGACCTGGGTTCGGGCGCCAACAAGCTCGCCGACGTAGTGCGCAGCCCGTTCTACAACCTCACTTCCGGCCTGGTCGCACCGATCTTCAACAATGGCCGCCTGAGCGCCGAGCGGGACAAGGCCCGGGCGCGCCAGGATGAGCTGCTGCAGACGTACCGGGGAGCGATCATCAATGGCTTTGCCGATGTGGAAAAAGCCCTGAGCAGCATTCGCGGGCTGGATGCGCAGCGTCAGTGGCAGAGCGAGGAACTGAGTGAGGCGCAGACTGCCTTCGAGATTGCCCAGAGTCGCTATGAAGCCGGGGCGGAGGACTTGCTGACGGTGCTGGAGACGCAGCGCACGTTATATGCGGCGCAGGACATGAATGTGCAATTACGCCGATCGCGGCTGAACGCAAGCATTGCGTTGTATAAGGCACTGGGGGGCGGCTGGCAGGTGCCAGCAAGCACAATCAACTGAATGAAAGCCGGGCTTGCCCGGCCCCCACCGTTGAGCGGCGCGCTTTAGAGCACCCGCTCCTTGACCTTCAAATGGCGCGCGTACCAGGGACGCTTCGGCACCTTGCGAAACAGCTCGGCCAGCTTGTCCTCATCCGCCCCGAAGGTAATCCGCAGCGCCAGCTTCATGGTCTCCGGGTCCATCTCCATCGACTTGCCCATCTGCAACCCCGGCGTGGTGCTGCAACCATGGGTGTCCGGCCCCAGCCACGGGTCATCCACCTCCACCCAGCGCCCCGGCGCAAACCAGGGCACGCCGTTGACCTCCAGCCGGCTCACTTCACCCGGATGAAAACGCTCGTGGGCACGAAACCAATCCTCGATGCGGTCATCGATCCAACCATGAAAACGCCAGAACACCGGATTCACGTGAGAAGAAAACGGATCTCCAAGGAAGTCATTCTCTGCCACGTACCAACGCGCGGCAAAGTCAGCCGGGTCCCGTGCAAAAGGCACCGGCGCGCCGTTGGACGGGTCCCGCGGCACCGAGGCCCAGCGCATATGCAGCCAGTCGTGCAGGCCCAGCTCCACCTCCGAGCCGAACTGCCCCAAGGTGAGTTTCGCCAGGTAGCGCGGGTCGCGGTACTGCGACTCCCAGACCTCAAAGTTACTGTGGTAAGTCTCGGCCGCCTTGATATCGCTGACCCACTGGGTATACGCACTGTCATTCGCCGCCATCCAGGCAGGCGGCAACGCGAAACCGTCATGATTGTCGAAATAACGCACAAAACCCTGGCGATCACGCTCCAGCCCCGGCTGTGGCTGAGGGAAGTACGTCCACGATGGCAAGTCCTGCATCGAACGTGCGGCGCCCAGCATGTGCCGATGCATGAAAAAGAAGTCGATGCCCGAACCGTTGCGATCCTTGCGCGGCCCCCGTGCATCGCGCTCCCGGTCACGTGGACCAGGCTGCCAGCCGATCCCCCGCAAGGCATTACGCTTGTCTTCGGAGAGTTTGTGCCACTGGTCACGGGAAGCGTGCCAGAGCTGGTGAAACAGGCGATGTTCGGGAGCAATCAACCAGGCCAATAGAACCGGGTTGAGACCGATGCGCTCACGCGCCTCGGGAAACAGCCGCTTGGTGGCGACAAAATGATTGTCCCGTTCGAGCAGGGCCAATGGGCGGTCCAGGCTGAGGATCTGCCCACTCAGCGTGCCGCTGCCGGCGTTACCGAATTCGGCCCAGACTTCATCAAGGGTCATTGTGAACTCGTAGGCTGGAGCCCCGTCCACGGCATCGCGGTCGATCAGGCGCCAGTACAGATGCGCCCCGTCGCCGGGAGTCAGGTCACCCAATACACGATAGCGCGGCTCGCCGTCGGCACGCAGTTGTTCGCCAGTGTCGAGGTAGCCCCGCAGGCCACGCCCACGCGGGGCAACGTCGAGGAGCAATTCCAGGCCCTCCAGGGGCAGGCCTTTCAGGCCGGCATCGCGGCCTGCCAACTGCACATGCCAAACGCCACGCAGGCTGTCCGCCAAATGCTGGCCGGCGGTGTCTGCCAGATCCACCGTGGCTTCGCCCGGGGTAATCGGAAACTCTTCACGCGTCAGCTCGCGATGGGCATAAAAGGCCGCAGGCACTGCAGCGCCAGTCAGCGCCAGGCCGGCGATGAACCCTCGTCGAGAAATCGTCATTGCTTTACCTGTGTCAGCCATCAAGCAGGCTTTATCCAAGCTAGAACGTTCGCTGACAGGGGAAATTTAGCACCGCGCCTCCCAGGCTTAAATTTTCCCGCCCATCGCTCGTTCATCCCAGATAGCAAAGGCCTCAACTGACTGAGATGGCAATGACAAAACCACGTTCGAAAAAGGCGTTGTACTTCGGCCTGCCGCTGGTCCTGGCCATTGGCGCCGGGGCCGGGTTCCTGGCTTGGGACCATTGGTTCAGGGGCAATGCCGGGTACCCGTTGGCGGTAATCAAGCAGGCCAATGAGATGCAGGACCGCCTGCTGTCGTTCGACAGTCACATCACCGTGCCGCTCAACTTTGGTACCGCCGGCAACGAAGCCGACAAGGACGGCAGCGGCCAGTTCGACCTGGCCAAGGCCAGCCGGGGGCGCCTGTCGGGTGCAGCCCTGACGATTTTCGGCTGGCCGGAAATGTGGAACGGCCCCAATGCGCCCCACAAGCCCACCGCGGGTTTTGTCGAAGAAGCCCGCCACCAGCAGGAGACTCGCTACAAGATCATCTCCGGCATGGTCCGCGACTTCCCCAACCAAGTGGGCATTGCCTACACCCCGGATGATTTCCGGCGTCTGCATGGCGAAGGCAAGTTTGCGATCTTTATCAGCATGCTCAACGCCTACCCGCTGGGTGATGACCTTAATCAGTTGAACCTGTGGACCGCACGCGGCATGCGCATGTTCGGCTTCAGCTACATCGGCAACAACGACTGGTCGGACTCGTCACGCCCACTGCCGTTTTTCAATGACTCACCCGATGCCCTCGACGGCCTCTCGGATATCGGCAAGCAAGCCGTGCATCGCCTCAATGACCTGGGGGTAATCATTGATGTTTCGCAGATGTCCACCAAGGCGCTGGAGCAAGTTGCGCAACTGAGCCGCACACCGATGGTGGCCTCCCACTCGGCGCCACGGGCGTCGGTGGACATACCACGCAACCTCAGCGACAAGGAACTGCAACTGATCAAGAACAGCGGCGGTGTCGTTCAGGTGGTGGGCTTCCCAGCTTACCTGCGCACCCTCAGCCAGCCCACCCAGGACAAACTCAACGCGTTGCGCGCGCGCTTCGACCTGCCGCCACTGCCCAACCTGGCCGTAGCCCTGATGCCCGGCGACCCGATCATCTCGGCCTGGCCAGAACAAAAGTTTGGCCAATACGCCAGTGCGCTGTACGCCATCCTCGAAGAAGAACCCAAGGCCACCCTCAAGGACTTGGGCGATGCCATCGATTACACCGTGCGCAAGGTTGGCATCGACCACGTCGGCATCGCCTCGGACTTCAACGACGGCGGCGGCCTCAAGGGCTGGGAGAACGTCGGCGAAGTGCGCAACGTGACTGCGGAACTGATCCAGCGCGGCTACTCCGAAGCCGATATCGCCAAGCTGTGGGGAGGCAACTTCCTGCGGGTCTGGGACCAGGTACAAAAAGCTGCCAAGCCATTGGCCAACCGCTGAACCACCCTCAATGAATGAAGTGAATTCATGACCGACCGCCGTACGTTTCTCAAGCAGGCCGGGCTTCTCGCCGCGAGCCTGCCGCTGGGCACTGCCATCATCCCCCAGGCACTGGCAGGCAATGCGGCACCACCTGGCGACCCTTGGGCAGGCTTTCGCCAACTGTTTACCCAGGACCCGGACTACCTGCACTTTTCGAATTTCCTGGTGGCCTCGCACCCCAAGCCGGTGCGTGAGGCCATCGAGCGCTACCGCGCGCAGATCGACCGCAACCCCGGCCTAGCCATGGATTGGGACCTGCAAGAGACATGGAAGCGTGAAGGCCAGGTGCGCGAATGGGCCGGCCGCTACCTGAATGCCAGGCCCGGCCAGATAGCCCTGACCGGCAGCACCTCCGAAGGCCTGGCGATGATTTACGGCGGGATCCAGGTACGCCCCGACCAGGAAATCCTCACCACTGTTCACGAACATTACGCCACCGCCTACAGCCTCGATTTCCGGGTACGCAAGGAAGGCACCCAGGTACGCAAGATCAAATTGTTCGAGAGCGCCCATTCGGTGTCCGTCGATGAAGTGCTCGGTTCTATCGAGCGCAATATCCGCCCCAATACCCGTGTGCTCGGCATGACCTGGGTGCAATCCGGCAGCGGCGTCAAGCTGCCGATCGGCGCGATCGGCAAGCTGGTGGATGAACACAACCGCAACCGTGACGACAAGGACCGCATCCTCTACGTGGTCGATGGTGTGCATGGGTTTGGCGTCGAGAACCTCGATTTCCCGGACATGCATTGCGACTTTTTCATTGCCGGCACCCACAAGTGGATGTTCGGCCCGCGGGGCACCGGGATCATTTGCGCCCGCTCGGAACAGAACACCGACGTGACACCGATGGTGCCGACCTTCTCCGAAGACACCAACTTCGCCACCACCATGACACCCGGCGGCTACCACGCCTTTGAACATCGCTGGGCTGCGGATGAAGCCTTCAAGCTGCACTTGCAGTGGGGCAAGCCGCAGGTACAGGCACGCATTCATCAGCTCAACGACGAACTGAAGACCCAACTGCTGGCGCACTCGAAGATAGAGCTGGTGACACCCCGCAGCAGCGAGTTGTCGGCAGGCTTCACCTTCTTCCGGGTCAACGCCCAGGACAGCCGCGACGTGGCCGCCCACATGATGAAAAACCGGGTAGTGATCGACTCGGTATATCGGGACGCCGGCCCGGTGATTCGCACTTCCCCGGGCCTGCTCAACACATCGGCCGAGATCCAGCGCTTCATGACGTTGCTGAGCCAACGGTTGTGACGCCTCTTTTTCATTTCAGCGAGATGCTCCCATGAACCATCACCCGCACCTGAAACCGCTGGCCGCAGTGATTCTGACAACACTGTGCAGTGCCCTGCTACCGGGGCTGGCCCAGGCGGCCACGCCGACACCCGGTAAAGTGTTCAAGGACTGCAAGGACTGCCCGGAAATGGTCGTGTTGCCCGCCGGTACGTTCACCATGGGCACCCCGGAAGACGAAGTGGGCCGCGAGCCTGATGAAGGCCCGATGCACCCGGTCACCTTTGCCAGGCCCTTCGCCATGAGCCGCTTCCAGGTCACCGCCGGCGAGTGGGACAGCTATGTACGCCAGTCCGGGGTCAAGATTGCCAATGGCGATGAACGACCCGGCCGCGAGTGCGTCGCCAGCAAGCCACGCTACCCCCAGGGGCCGCGCCAACCTGCCGTGTGCATGGACTTCGAGGATGTGCAGAACTACGTCGCCTGGCTATCGAAGAAAACCGGCCATCACTACCAGATGGTCAGTGAAGCCCAACGTGAATACGCCGCCCGCGCCGGCTCCACCGGCCCGTTCCCCTTCCCGTTCGACGAGGGCAAGGGCTACAGCATTGCCCAGCATGCCAACACCTACGGCCCGGCGGATGGCTACAGCTACTCGTCCCCGGTGGGCAGCTACCCGCCCAACGCGTTCGGCATGTACGACATGCACGGCAACGTCTACGAGTGGACAGCCGATTGCTACAACGACGATTACGTCGGCGCCCCAAGCGACGGCAGCGCCTGGCTGACCGGTAAATGCCAGTTCAGACGCATCCGCGGCAACGACTGGGGTGAAGCTCCCGTGTTCTCCCGCTCCGGCAACCGCAATGCGTTGGTACCGGACAACCGCGGCGACTGGATCGGCTTTCGCGTCGTGCGGGACCTGTAAGGCAGCCAGCCCTCTAAATTAACCCTCCTCCCAGTCGTTTTACAGGTGTGTGCGACCCGTCATGCAACGCATTGCGGCGCACCACCGCCCTCTATGCCACCCAGGCCGAGCCCGCGACCGAAGCCGGGCCCGGCCGATCTTCAAGCAGGGAACCTCCATGAGCAAACCAACACGTGGGGTGATCAATGAATTGCTCACCCTGCTCAAACCCTTTCGGCTGATCGTTGTCGGCTCCATTCTGCTCGGCATGGTCGGCGGCCTCAGCGTCACGGTATTGCTGGCGACCATCAATACCGTGCTGCACGCCGACAACGGCCTGACCAACACCGTGGTCGGCGCCTTTGCCGGCCTCTGCCTGCTGGCACTGGTCAGTTCGATCTTTTCCGATATCGGCACCAATTATGTGGGGCAAAAGATCATCGCCCGGCTGCGCAAGGAGCTTGGGGAAAAAGTCCTGTCGGCGCCCATCGAACAGATTGAGCGCTACCGCAGCCACCGCCTGATCCCGGTGCTCACCCACGACGTCGACACCATCAGCGATTTCGCGTTCGCCTTCGCCCCGCTGGCCATTTCGCTGACCGTCACCCTTGGCTGCATGGGCTACCTGGCGATGCTGTCATGGCCGATGTTCTTGATCATGGTGGTCGCGATCATCATCGGCACGGTCGTCCAGTACATCGCCCGGGGCCGGGGAATCAAAGGCTTCATGGAGGCCCGCGACGCCGAAGACGAACTGCAGAAACACTACAATTCCATCGCCGAGGGCGCCAAGGAGTTGCGCATCCATCGTCCGCGCAGGCACCGCATGTTTGTGTCGGGGATAGAAAGCACCGCCGACAAAATCTGCGACACACAAATTCGTTCGGTGAATATTTTCGTCGTCGCCAAGACCCTCGGCTCCATGCTGTTTTTCGTGGTCATCGGGCTGGCACTCGCCCTGCAATCACTGTGGCCGAGTGCCGACAAATCAGTGATGAGCGGCTTTGTGCTGGTGCTGCTGTACATGAAAGGGCCGCTGGAGCATCTGATTGGCACCCTGCCAATCGTCAGCCGCGCGCAGATCGCATTCCGCCGTATCGCCGCGCTGTCGGAGCAGTTTTCCTCGCCCGAACCCCACCTGCTGCTCAGCGACCAAGGCAACCAGAGTACGCCGGTGCACAGCCTGGAATTGACGGACGTGTCCTACAGTTTCCCCGCCACCGAAGGCAGCGCACCGTTTCGCCTGGGCCCGGTCAACCTGAAGATCGAGCAAGGCGACATTATCTTCATTGTCGGCGAAAACGGTTGCGGCAAGACCACCCTGATCAAGCTGCTGCTAGGCCTGTACGCCCCGCAGCAGGGGGAAATCCGCCTCAACGGGCAGCCCGTGACGGCAGTGACACGTGACGACTATCGCCAGTTGTTCACCACGATCTTCGCTGACTACTACCTGTTCGACGACGTGGTGCAGGGCGATACCCATATTCCCGAAGATGCCAACCAATACCTGCAGCGCCTGGAAATCGGCCACAAGGTCAGCGTGCGTGACGGTTCGTTCACCACCACCGACCTGTCCACCGGCCAGCGCAAGCGCCTGGCGCTGGTCAATGCATGGCTGGAGGAACGCCCGGTGCTGGTGTTTGACGAATGGGCCGCAGACCAGGACCCGACGTTCCGGCGGATTTTCTACACCGAGCTGCTGCCGGATCTCAAGCGCCTGGGCAAAACCATCATCGTGATTTCCCACGACGATCGTTACTTCGACATTGCCGACCAACTGGTGCGCATGGAAGCCGGGAAAGTAGCCACCGAACTGCAACCGGCATGAATAAGTTAGATTCTCATTCTGGTTTTTCCGGCCTCATGCGTCTAATTAAGAATCGCTAACAACTACGCAACCATTAAAACCAGTAAGAGTGAGCACAATGTCAGCAATTGCGGGGATTCCACGTTTTACCAAAGCCTTGTTCATGCGCCGTATG
The DNA here is from genome assembly GCF_013385495.1 of Pseudomonas sp. F8002. Lineage (NCBI taxonomy): Bacteria > Pseudomonadati > Pseudomonadota > Gammaproteobacteria > Pseudomonadales > Pseudomonadaceae > Pseudomonas > Pseudomonas sp. F8002. Next base: position 39,388 of record NZ_JACAPW010000036.1, read on the forward strand.
CTGCAGCCGGGCTTCAGCGCCACCGCGTTCAGCATGGCGCTGGCGTTGCCGTTCAGTGCGCAGGTTCAGGCCCAGGAGATCAACTTCAATATCCCGGCACAATCGCTGGCAAGCGCCCTGCAGGCACTGGGCACCCAGTCGAACATGCAAGTGCTGTACAGCGCCGATGATGTAAAGGGCCAGCACAGCCAGCCGGTGAGCGGCCGGTTGTCGCCTGAACAGGCGTTGTCGCAGATGCTGGTGGGGACCGGCGCTGTGTTCACCGTTCAAGCCAACACCGTCACCGTACGTGCCCGGGCAACGGGTGATTCACTGGAGCTGGGTGCCACCACCATCAGTGGCCAGGCTGTCGAATCGGCCTACGGCCCCGTGGACGGCTACGTTGCCACCCGCAGCGCCACCGGCACCAAGACCGATACGCCCCTCCTGGAAATCCCGCAAACCGTCAACGTGGTCACCGCTAAACAGATCGAAACCCAGGGCGCACTCAACTTGACCCAGGCCTTGCGCTACACGCCAGGCCTGAACACCGGCGGCTTCACCGACCGCAATGCGATCGCCGACGAAATCACCAGCCGTGGCTTCGCCCCTACCCAGCTGTACCTGGACGGCGCTTACTTGCCCTATGCCGGCAGCCTCGGCGGCGCCCCGCAAATCGATCCGTATACCCTGGAGCGCATCGAAGTGCTCAAGGGCCCATCGTCGGTGCTCTTTGGCCAGAACCAGCCGGGCGGCCTGATCAACATGGTCTCCAAGCGACCGACCACCGAACAACGCAGCGAGGTCAAGATCGGTGCCGGCAGCTACAACCGGGTCAACGGCGCATTCGACACCAGCGGCCCGCTCGACGATCAGAAAGAGTTCAGCTATCGCATCGTCGGCGTCGCGAAGAAAGGCAACCAGCAGGTCGATCATACCCACAGCGAACGCATGCTGCTGGCACCCAGCCTGACCTGGGCCCCGAACGACGACACATCCCTGACCGTACTGGCGCAGATCCAGCGGGACCGAGGCCTGGAAGACTATCAGGCGTTGCCAATGATCGGCTCTCTCGAGCGCGGCCCCAACGGCAAACGCATCGACCGCAACTTCTTCTCCGGCGACTCGAAATACAACGACTACAAACGTGACCAGTTCATCCTGGGCTACGACTTGACCCACAGCTTCAGCGAAAACCTGAAAGGTCGCTCCACCGCCCGCTACACCGACGTACGCGACGACTACAAAGGCTTCTACCTGCGCAGCTTCGTCACCGATGCAGTCACCGGCGCGGTCGACCAGACCCGGGCCAACCGTGTCAAACTCGACTGGCGCCAGCACAACACCGCCTACACCATCGATAACAACCTGGAATACAAATTCAACACCGGCGCGCTGGAGCACACCACCCTGGTCGGCCTGGACTATCGCAACTTCAACCGCAAATACACCGGCTACAACGCCTACAACGTACTGCCGATCAACCTCTACGGCGAAAACAACAACTACGACACCAGCAGCGTGACCCCGGAAAAAACCACCAAGTGGGACAACACCGTGCGCCAGACCGGCGTCTACCTGCAGGACCAGATCAAACTGGACAAGTGGATCCTGACCATTGGTGGCCGTCAGGACTGGGCCGAAGTTGAAAACAAGGACCTGATTGCAAACTCCATCACCGAACAGCGTGACAACAAGTTCACCGGCCGTGTCGGCCTGACCTATGTCACCGACTTCGGGCTGGCGCCGTACGTCAGCTACTCCGAATCCTTCCTGCCGACCGTTGGCACTACCGCGCCCGAACGTGGCGGCAAGGCCTTCGCGCCGACCGAAGGCGAACAGTACGAAGTGGGTGTGAAGTACCAGCCGTTCGAGAAGACGCTGATCACGGCTTCCGTGTACCAGATCAAGCAGAAAAACGTGTTGAGCCAGGATAACGAGTACACCCAGTACTCGGTCCAGCAAGGCCAGGTTCGCTCCCGCGGTGTTGAACTGGAAGTCAAATCGTCGATTGCCAACGTCGACGTACTGGCTGCTGCGTCCTACCTCGACGCGTTCTACATCAAGAACAACTACGGCAACACCGGTAACCGCACCGAGCAACAGGCACCGGTTTCGGCATCGCTGTGGGTTGACTACCACTTCACCCAGGCGGTGCTCAATGGCCTGACCTTCGGTGCCGGCGCCCGCTACACCGGCCCCAAACCCGGTGATGCTGCCAACTCGTTCGAGGTCCCGGGCTTTGTGGTCTATGACACCACCGTCAGCTACGACCTGAGCAAGGTATCGCCAAGCCTGCGTGGCGTGGAGACCAGCCTGAACGTGCAGAACGTGTTCAACCGCGAGTACGTGTCCCACTGCAACTACTCGTTCGGCTGCTACTACGGCCAGGAACGCGTCGCCTCGGTTGACGTGACGTACAACTTCTAGGCAACACCCACAAAAAAACCGGGCCTGGCCCGGTTTTTTTGTGCCTGTTCTCAAGCTGCCAGCGCGGCTCGCAATGCCTGGGTCAATTGACCGTACACCTCGTCGATATCCGGCACCACGCTCTGCAGGCGCAGGAAATCGTGAATCAACCCGGGGTACTCGATCACTTCCACCGCCACCCCCTGCTCCTGCAACCGTCGGGCATAGGCGCGTCCTTCATCCAGCAGCGGGTCATGACCGGCCAACGCAATCAGCGCCGGTGGCATGCCCGGGTACCCCGGCGCCAGCAATGGCGAGAAGCGCCAGTCAAGACGATCCGCCGCCTCCCGGGCGTAATGCCGGTAGAACCATTCCAGTGTCTCGGTCTCCAGCAGATAGCCCTCGCCGAACAGCTCGGTCGACGGGCTATTGGTAGAAGCGTCCGTCACCGGATAGCACAGCAGTTGCCAGCAGGGTTTAATTGCCAGCGTCGCGGGCTCGAGCACTGACTGCAACGCCAGCACCGTCGCCAGCGTGGCCCCCACACTGTCGCCACCGAAAGCCACGCGGGTGAGGTCCAGGCCTTCGGCTGCAGCGTTATCGGCCAGCCAGGCCAGGGCATCGGCGCCATCGTTCAGCGGCGTCGGGAACCTGTGCTCCGGCGCCAGTCGATAACCCACTGAAACCACCGCACACGGAGTTATGGCGCAGAATTCGCGGCACACCCCGTCATGGGATTCCAGGCTGCCGACCACGTAGCCACCGCCATGGAAGTACACCAGCACCGGCAGGCTCTGCGCCGAAACGTCAGCGGGACGGTACACACGCAACGCCAGCGTCGCGCCATCGCGTGCCGTGAATTCGATGGGGCTGCAGCGCACCTGCGCAGGCGCCTGCCAGCGCAGTTGCGCGGTGGTGCGCTCGAACGCCTCCCGGGCCTGGGCGGGCGTTGACAGGTGAAACGGCCCAGGACCGTCCGCCTGGCTTTCTTGCGCCAGGTCGAGGAAGGCATTGAGTTCCGGATGCAAGGACATCGCAGGTTTCCTTATGAAAAAGCCACAGACGAAAGAGGAGCCACAAGGGCCCCTCTTTGTATAACGATGGATCGGCCTCAATCCTTAAGCCGCTTGTGCCACGCAATGCTCGATCAGCGCCTCCAGTTCGGCCTGGTACTCTCGCATCAACTGTTCGACGGTTTCGGCACGGTAGCGGCGCGTGCTGAAAATACAGCGCATCGCCAGGCGTCCGTCATACACCTGCCCCACCACTTCCAGCCAATTGCCCAGGGCCGCCTGCGGGCTGTAGCAACTGCCATAGCTCTCCTGAGCCGGCACCAGCATCGCCTTGTCATCGAAGCTCTGGTCGAACTGCCCCAGGTAGTTGAAGGTGACACGCGCCTGGGGTGCCAGGCGCAAGGTATCGGCCATCGACACACCGCTCATGTGACGCAGGATGCCGTAGCCCAGGCCCTTGTTCGGTACGGCCGCCAATTGCCGCTGCACCGCACGCACCGAGCTCCCGATGTCAGCCCCGGCACCGGGTGCCAGGCGCACCGGGAACATGCTGGTGAACCAGCCCAGGCTGCGGCTCAGGTCGATGTCCTTGACCAGGTCTTCGCGGCCATGGCCTTCGAGCTGGATCAATACCGAAGGCTGCCCGCTCCAGCGGCACAACACCCGGCTCAGCGCGGCGAGCAACACATCGTTGATCTGCGTCTGGTAGACCGCAGGCACTTGCTTGAGCAACTGCTGGGTATGCTCCTGCGACAGGCCCATCAGCGCGACCGACTGGTACTGCACCTGGTTCTTGCCACGCGGGTTATCGCACGGCAGCTCACTGCCCGGCTGGTCGATCTGCTCAAGCCACCAGGCTTGCTCCTGCGCCGGATAATTCGCCGCGTACGCTTGCAGACCCTCGGCCCAGGCCCGGTAGCTGCTGGTACGAATCGGCAGGGCCGGCGCCTGGCCATTGCGGTAAGCCTCATAAGCGACCTGCAAATCCTGCAGCAGCAAACGCCAGGAAACGGTGTCGATCACCAAATGATGGATCACCATCAATACCCGCACCTGGCCATCGCCCAACGTCACATGAGCGGTACGCCACACCGGCCCGTCTTGCAGGTCCAGGCTGCGCTGTACCTGTTCGGCGTACAGCTCAAGCTCCGCTTCATCGGCCACGGTGTGTTGCCATAACAAGGGCTCAGTGGCCCATTGCGCCTGCATGTCCTCCAGCGGCTGGTAATGCTGGCAATAGCGTGCGCCCACCTCACGAAAGCGCAGGCGCAGGGCGTCGTGCTGCTTCAACATGCAGCGCAATGCCAGCTCCAGCGCCGGCAGATTCAGCGCCTGGCGTGCACGCAGCATCAATGCCTGGTTGTAATGGTGCGGCTCGCTCATACGCTGGTCGAACAGCCACTGCTGGATCGGAATCAGGTTGAACTGGCCCTCGGCGGCCACCTGCGAAACATCCTCGATCAGCGTGGCGACGGTGCTTGAACGCTGCTCGAAAATCGCCTCGATGGTCTGCCCGCGCATCAGGTCCCGCAGCTTGAGGTCCATCTTCAGTTCAGGGTGGTTGCGTACCCGCGAGACGACTTGCAGGCTGAGGATCGAGTCACCGCCCAACTCGAAGAAGTTGTCGGTGATGCCCACGCGCTCCACTTGCAACACATCAGCCCAGACCTGTGCCAGCAGTTGCTCGTCACGAGTACGGCCGGGAACATACTCGCCGCCCTTGAATTCAGGCTCCGGCAAGGCCTGGCGATCCAGCTTGCCGTTGGGCGTGACAGGCAGCGCCGCCATGCAGATGACCTGGGTGGGCACCATGTAATCCGGCAATTGCGCGCGCAAGTCCGCCTTGAGGCGATCACCGATGGCCATGCCATCGGGCGTCACCACATAACCGATCAGTTGCTTGCCCGACGCACTGTCACGGGCGATCACCAACGCGTCACTGACATCGTCCAGTTGCCGCAGGCTCGCCTCGATTTCCCCCAGTTCAATGCGAAAGCCCCGGACCTTGATCTGGTGGTCAATACGCCCGACGTAATCAAGCACACCATCAACACGCTGGCGTACCAGGTCGCCGCTGCGGTAGAGACGATCGCCCGGCGACCCGAACGGGTCCGGCACAAAGCGCTCGGCACTCAGGTCCGGACGACGGTAATAGCCGCGGGCAATGCCCTGGCCACCGATGTAGAGCTCACCGGCAATCCCCGGCGGCAGCGGGTTGAGGTCTTCGTCCAGCACGTACAGCGCGCGCTCGCCGACAGCACGCCCGATCGGCGCATAGGCGGCCTCGCACCGGGTGTCGACCGGGACCTTCCAGAGCATCGGCGTGACCACGGTTTCGGTGGGGCCATAGCCGTTGGTAAAGAACTGTGGACGCAGTGCCGCTTTCACTTGTTCGAAGGTCTGGTCCGGCACCGCATCGCCACCGAAGCAATACACCCGTACCGCGGGTGGTTCCTGTTGGCTATGGGCCGCGTACTCGGCCAACTGCTTGAGGTAGGCCGGCGGGAAACAGGCAATCGTGATGCCGTGTTGATGCAAGGCGTCGAAGGTCTGCTCCGGTGTCCACAGGCTGGCATCGCGGATCACCAGCGTGCCCCCGCTCAATAGCGTACTGAGCCAGCGCTCATGAGCGCCGTCGAAGGCAAACGACATGAAATGCAGCTCGCGGGTGCGCTCATCCATGTCATACAGCCCGGCGATGGCCTGGCAATGCATGCTCATCGGCCCATGCGCCACTGCCACGCCTTTCGGCCGACCGGTGGAGCCCGAGGTATAAATCAAGTAGGCCAGATTGGCGCCCAGCAAACTGCTGGCGGGCGGCGTGTCGCTGTAGCCGGCGCGGTCAAACGTATCGATGGCCAGTTGCGCCAGGCCTTCCACCGCCGGGAGGCGCGCCTGCACCTGGCTATGGGTCAGCAACAGCGCCATCGCCGAGTCTTGCATCATGAACGCCAGGCGTTCGGGCGGATAGTCGATGTCCAACGGCACATAAGCCGCGCCGCTTTTCATCACCGCCAGTAACGCCACGATCATCTCGACGGAGCGCTCCAGGGCCACCCCGACCACCACTTCCGGCCCGGCCCCCAGCTCGATCAAGCGATGGGCCAGGCCATTGGCTCGACGTTCCAGCTCACCGTAGCTCAGCGAATCACCCCCACACACCAGTGCCGTCGCCTCGCCACGCGAATGGGCATGGCGTGCGATCAGTTCCGGCAAGAGCTGCGCGTGATAGCTGGCATTCGGCGCCGCACTCCACTGCTCAAAGGCTTGCCACTGCTCGGCCCCAAGGCGCTGAAGGTTGCCCAGTCGCGCCGTCGGCGCAACGATCATGGCCTCAAGGGTGTCTTCCATGCAGCGGCGAATCTGCTCTACCGCCTCGACACTGAAGGCATTGCGCAGGAACAGATATTCGATCGACAACTGTTCGCCGAGGTTGACCGCCAGGTCCATCGCAAAGTTGGTCACGTCATGGTTACGCGACTCGCCGAAGCTCAGGCCGGTGTCCTGTTGCTCACCCAGGCGCTCATCGATCGGGTAGTTTTCAAACACGATGATGCTGTCGAACAGCCCTTGCCCGCCCAGCCCCGACCAGCGCTGGATATCCGCCAGCGGCGCGTGTGCGTACTCACGGATGTCCATGTTGCAGGCCTGCAACGCTTGCAGCCACTGATCCAGCGGCTGCGCGGGTTCCAGGGTCTGGATCACCGGTAGCGTATTGATGAACAGCCCCAGGATGTTGTCGGCATTGGCCAAACCCGCAGGACGGCCAGCCACGGTGGCACCGAACACCACAGTGTTCTGCCCGGTAAAGCGTTGCAGCAACAACAGCCACGCGCCCTGGATCAGCGTGTTGGGGGTGATTTGCAAGGCGCGGCAAGCCTGTTGCAGGCGTGCGGTTTGCACCGCATCCCAACGTGAGTAAAGCGCCTGGTGCCCGGGCAAATCCTCGACATGCCGCGGGAACATCGCCTGGTTCAGCGAGGTGGCCTGCTCCAGCGTCGCAAGACGGCTTCTCCAGAAGCCCTCCAGCGCCCGTTGATCCTGGCGTTGCAGCCATTCGATGAACTCGCGGTAACGACCGTTGCGTGTCGGCACGTGGCCCTGGGCATAAAACTGCATTACCTCGCCAAACAGTCGCGAACTGCTCCAGCCGTCCATCAGGATGTGATGGCAGGTCCAGATCATCTGGTAGCGGTCGTCCTCAAGCCGCAGCAACAGCACACGCTGCAACGGCGCACGGGCCAGATCGAACCCTTGCAGGTAATCAGCCGTTGCGCGCTCGCCGATCGCCTGTTCGCTGATGTCCTGGCCGCGCCAATCTTCGATCAGCAGCGGCAATTCGGCCTGGCGGTGGACAATTTGCACCGGGGCGCTCAAGCCATCCTGCCAGTGAAAGCTGGTCCGCAGAATGTCCTCACGCTCAATCACCGATTGCCAGGCTGCGGCGAAGCGCTCGGTATCCAGCCCGTGTACCGGCAGGCTGATCTGGTTGATGTACAAGCCGCTGCTGTCGTCGGCCAGGGTGTGGAACAGCATGCCTTCTTGCATCGGTGACAACGCATAGACGTCTTGCACCTGCGCCACGGGCACCGGCAAGCCGTCAAGGTGCGCCTGGGTCAAACGGGCCAGCGGGAAGTCAGACGGCGTCAGGCCCTGATGCTCTTCGCCGCAGCAATGCTCGATCAGTGCCTGCAACGCGACGCCGTAGGCATCGGCCAATTGCTGGACGGTGGCCTCATCAAAAACGTCGCGGCTGAAGGTCCAGTCCAGGGACAACTGGCCGTTGTACACCCGGCCATCGATGGTCAGCCAGTTGCCCAGCGCCACGTCATCAGCGTGCCCAGCCCCGCTGCCCTCCTCGCTCGGCGCGAATAACGCCTGCTCATCAAAGCTCTGGTCGAACTGGCCGAGGTAGTTGAAGGTAATCCGGGCCTGCGCGAGTTTCGCCAGACGCGAGCGGACATCCTCTGCACCGAGGTAACGCAGCACGCCATAACCCAGGCCCTTGTTCGGCACCGCGCGCAGCTGTTCCTTGATGCCCTTGATGGTGTCTGCCGCGTGCACCGATGGGGTCAATACCACCGGGAACAGGCTGGTGAACCAGCCCAACGTGCGGCTCAGGTCGACGTCGCCGAACAGTTCCTCACGGCCATGGCCTTCCAGTTGCACCAGGCACGCAGGTTGCGCAGTCCACTGGCAAATCACCTGCGCCAGGGCACTGAGCAAAAGGTCGTTGACCTGGGTGCGATAGGCCGACGGTGCCTGCTTGAGCAGGCGCCGAGTCTGTTCTGTATCCAGACGCGTGTTGACCGAATGGCCATGCACCGAAGCCTGGCTGCCCTCAGGCCGCGCCCGTGGCAGTTCCGGCAACGCATGGGCCTGTTGCCCGGTCCAGTAACTCAACTCCCGAGCCAGCCCTTCGCTGTGGGCGTAGCCCTGCAACTGCTCGGCCCACGCCTTGAACGCGGTGGACTTGGGTGGCAACACCACAGGCTGGTTTACCGCCAGCTGCCGGTAGGCCGTTTGCAAGTCTTCCAGCAGCACGCGCCACGACACACCGTCCATCACCAGATGGTGAATCGCCAGATGCAGGCGCGAACTGCCGTCCTGCACTGCGATCAGGCTGCAACGCAGCAGCGGGCCGTGTTGCAGGTCGAGGCTGCGTTGCGCCTGGTTGGCAATGGCGATGATCTCATCGGCGTTCTCTGCCTGGCGCTGCCAGAGGCCTACCGGTTGTGCGCCGACGGCCTCATGGCTGGCCTGCCAGGTACCATCGCCCGATTGCACGAAGCGCAAGCGCAAGGCGTCATGATGGGCCACCACGTGCTCAAGGGCCTGCTGCAGACATGCGCCGTCCAATGGCTCGCGCGGGGTCAGCATCAGCGACTGGTTCCAGTGGTCACGGTGCGCCATGTCATTGGCGAAGAACCAGTGCTGCATCGGAACCAGATGGCTGTCACCGCTGACCGGCCCCTGATCGATCGTTGCGGCTTGATCGGCGCTCGCAGCCCGGGCCAGCGCCTGGATGTTCTGGTGCAGGAACAGGTCCTTGGGGGCCAGGCCGATTCCCTGCTGACGTGCACGGCTGACCACTTGAATCGAATTGATCGAGTCACCGCCCAAGGCGAAGAAGTTATCGGCAGTGCCCACCCGGGCCACGCCGAGCACGGCTTGCCAGATCTCGACCAGGGCACTTTCGACTGCATTGGCGGGAGCCACGAAGTCCTGCTGTACCTCAGCCATGTCTGGCACCGGGAGAGCCTTGCGGTCGAGTTTGCCGTTGGGGCTCAGGGGCATTTTTTCCAGCGGCGTCAGGTGCGTCGGCACCATGTGTTCCGGCAGGGTCTGGCGCAGATGCGCTGTCAGCGCCTCGCGCAGTGCCGGCCAGTCGCTGGCGGCGCCAGGCTGGGTAACGACGTAGCCACTCAGGGCTTTGCCGTTGCGGCTGTCCTGCGCCACCACCACGGCTTCGCGCACGGCCCCGTGCTCCAGCAGACGGGCCTCGATTTCACCCAGCTCGATACGAAAACCGCGGATTTTCACCTGATGGTCGATACGGCCAATGTAATCAATCACCCCGTCAACGCGGTAACGGGCCAAGTCGCCCGTGCGGTACAGCCGTTCACCCGCGACAAACGGGCTTGCCACGAATCGTTCGGCCGTCAGCTCCGGGCGACGGTGGTACCCACGCGCCAGTCCCTGGCCGCTGAGGTACAGTTCGCCGTTGACGCCGCAGGGCACCGGGTTGAGCTCGGCGTCGAGAATGTAGGTCATCAAGTTCGCAATCGGCTCGCCGATGGGCACTGCGTCACGGCCCTCGTCACGACAGGTCCAGTGGGTGACATCAATTGCGGCTTCGGTAGGGCCGTAGAGATTGAACAGCCCCGCGCCCGGCAGCTTGGCGAAGACCTGCTGCTGCGCATCGATCGGCAACGCTTCGCCACTGCAAACGATACGGGTGAGGCTGGTGCAGCGGCTGACATTGGCATCTAGCACGAACGCTTGCAGCATCGACGGCACGAAATGCAGGGTAGTAATGCCTTCGCGCTCGATCAATTGGACCAGCTTCTGTGGATCGCGATGATCCCCTGGCGACGCCACGACCAAGCGGACGCCGGTCATAAGCGGCCAGAAAAACTCCCAGACGGACACATCGAAGCTGAACGGCGTTTTTTGCAGCACGCGGTCGTCGGCGTGCAACCCGTAGGCCTGTTGCATCCAGCACAACCGGTTGGTCAGGGCGCCGTGGCTGTTGCCAGCCCCTTTGGGTTTGCCGGTGGATCCGGAGGTGTAAATCACATAGGCGAGGTTTTGCGCGACGGCCCGCGACTCGGGGTTGCCTTGCGCCTCACCGGCCAGCCAGGCATCGTCACCATCGAGTATCAGCGTGCGCACCCGTTCCGGCAGCGGCAAGGTTGCGACCAGCGCTTGCTGGGTCAGCAACCATTCGATGCCGCTGTCGTCGATCATGTAGGACAGGCGTTCCGGCGGGTATTCCGGGTCCAGCGGTACATAGGCGCCGCCGGCCTTCAGGATCGCCAACAGGCCCACCACCATTTCCAGGCTGCGGTGCAGTGAAATGCCCACCAGCACATCGGGGCCTACGCCACGCGCGATCAAGGCATGAGCCAATCGGTTGGCCCGCGCGTTGAGCTGGGCATAGGTCAGCGACTGCCCCTCGAACACCAACGCCACGGCATGCGGGGCCCGTTCCACCTGGGCTTCGATCAAGTGGTGCACCGGCTGGTGGTTCGGGTAATGGGCGAACGTGCGGTTCCAGTCCTCAACCATCATCCGGCGCTGCACCGCATCGAGCATCGGCAATTCGGCGATGCGCTGGGTGGGGTTGGCCACAATCGCGCGCAGCAGGTTCAGCCAGTGTTCGCCCAGGCGTGCGACGGTGGCTGGCTCAAACAAGTCAGAGGCATAGGACAGTGCGGCACTGATGCCTTCGCTGTACTCGAACGTATCCAGGGAGAGGTCGAACTGCACGCTGCCCGAATCCCAGGTCAATTGCTCCAGGCTCAACCCCGGCAGTTCAATCGCCTCGCGACGAGCATCACTGGCATGGTTGAACATGACCTGGAACAACGGCGTATGGCTCAGGTTGCGTGCAGGTGCAAGCAGCTCCACCAGTTGCTCGAACGGCAGGTCCTGATGGGCCTGTGCTCCCAGTACCCGCTGCCTGACCTGATGAAGCAATTGGTCAAAGCGCAGGTGCCCCTCAATGTCGGCCCGGAGTACCTGGGTGTTGACGAAGAAACCCAGCATCCCTTCGGTTTCCAGGCGATTGCGGTTGGCAATCGGTACCCCGACACGAATATCCTGCTGCCCGCTGTAGCGGTGCAACAAGGTCTGGAAGCCGGCCAGCAGCAGCATGAACAGTGTGGTGTTTTGCTGCTGCGCCAGGCGCTTGAGACTCTCGGCCAGGGACGGCTCGAGGGTGATCGGCAGCCGGGCCCCACGATAGCTTTGCTGAACCGGACGTGGATGGTCGGTTGGCAGTTCAAGGACCGGTTGCTCGCCGCCCAACTGTTCTGTCCAGTAGCTGAGCTGACGTTGCTGCTCACCCGCCGCCAGCCACTGACGCTGCCACTGTGCGTAATCGGCATACTGGATCGGCAGTGCCGCCAACGCCGCCGGTTGGCCTTGACTGAAGCCGCGGTATAACTGCATCAGCTCATCGATCATGACCCGCATCGACCAGGCATCCGACACGATGTGGTGCTGGGTCAGGATCAGCACGTGATCTTCAGCGCCCAGTTGCAACAGCTTGACCCGCAGCAACGGCCCACGCTGCAGATCAAAGAGTTGGCGGGTTTCAGTTTCAATCAAGCCGCGCAGGCCAGGGTCATCCAGCCCGGCAGCCGCCGATTCAAGCGCAATCGCCACCGGTGCCGGCGGGTCGACCCGTTGTACGGGACGCTCGTTCTCCAGCACAAACCGGGTACGCAAGCTCTCATGACGCGCCACCAGGGCGTCAAAACACTGTTGCAAGGCCGCCAGGTCAAGGTGTCCGCGCAAACGCAGGGCCGCGGGAATATGGTAGGCGCTGCTGGTGGGCTCCAATTGCCACAAAAACCATTGCCGTTGCTGGGCATATGACAGGGCAAGCGGCTGGTCGCGTGCAACGCGCGGGATGGCCTGTTCAGGAGTCAACGATGCCGGGGCCATCGCCTCGACAAACGCTTGCAGGGTGTTATGGGCGAACAGCAGGCGCAAAGGCACCTGGACTTGCAGTTGCTGGCGAATCCGCGAAACCATTTGGGTCGCCAGCAGCGAATGGCCGCCCAGCTCGAAAAAGTTGTCACTCAGGCCAACCCGCGGCACGTTGAGCACCTCGGCCCAGATCGCCGCCACCGCTTGCTGCACCGGTGTCTGCGCAGCCACGTAGGTTTTCTGCCATTGGCTGGCATCGGGCTTGGGCAGTTGCCTGCGGTCCAGCTTGCCATTGGGGGTCAGCGGGAACCTTGGCAACAGCACCATATGCGCCGGCACCATGTAGTCGGGCAAGTTGGCCTTGAGCCCGGCGTTCAGGCTGTCGCGCAGGCGACCCTGGCCGTCGGCATCCAGGCCCTGCCATTCGGCGGCGGGGACCACATACGCCACCAACGCCTGGCCGCCCGGGGCATCCTGGGCCAGTACCGCGGCTTCACGTACAGCGTCCTGCTCCAGCAGGCGCGCTTCGATTTCCCCGAGCTCGATGCGGAAACCGCGAATTTTCACCTGATGGTCGATCCGCCCCAGGTATTCGAGGATACCGTCCGGGCGCTGACGTGCGAGGTCGCCGGTGCGGTAAAGCCGCTCGCCGGTGCTGGAAAACGGATGGGGAACAAAACGTTCGGCGGTCAATCCCGGGCGCTGGAAGTAACCCCGCGCCAGGCCGTCCCCGCCGATCAGCAATTCGCCGGCAACACCATAGGGCACCGGCATCAGGTCTGCACCGACGATGTACAGCGATGTGTTGTCGATTGGCCCGCCCAGCCAAGGTTGCGCAGCCTGCGGACGCAGCCGGTGCAACGCCGACCAGACCGTGGTTTCCGTCGGGCCATAGAGATTCCAGACTTCACCGCCAAGGCCAAGCATGCGCACCGCCAGTTCCTGGGGCAACGCCTCGCCGCCGCACAGGCACGTGCACCCCTGGAGCACGTGGGCCTGTTCATTGTCGAGCAACATGCGCCAGGTCGAGGGAGTCGCCTGCACCACGTTGACCCGTTCGGCATCGATCAGGGCCAGCACGGCGTACGGGTCCTGCGCCACCTCCTGGCCGGTCAGCACGATGCACGCGCCGACCATCAGGGGTACGTAGATTTCCAGGCCGAAAATATCAAACGAGAACGTGGTCAGTGACAACGCTCGATCCTGGGCGGTCATGCCCGGCACCCTGGCCATGCTTGCGACAAAGTTGGTCAGGGCGCCATGTCGCACCATCACCCCTTTCGGCTGGCCGGTGGAGCCAGACGTGTAGATGACATAAGCCAGGTGCTCCGGATCCAGCCGGGTAGGCAGATCGTCACCGGCATGGCCGTCAAGCCAATTGCCCGGTTGATCCAGCACCAGCGTAGTGACCGTGTCAGGCACCGGGATCTGGCTGAGCAGTGAATGTTGGGTCAGCAACAGGTCGATGCCACTGTCCTCAATCATGTAGGCGAGGCGATCCTGCGGGAACGCGGGATCGAGAGGCAGATAGGCGCCGCCGGCCTTGAGGATTGCCAACAACCCGATCAGCATGTGCGGGCTGCGTTCGACGGCAATGCCCACCAGCACACCCGCGCCCACCCCGTGACGTTGCAGCTCCACCGCCAACTGATTGGCCCGGGTATTGAGTTGCCCGTAGCTCAAGCGCTGGCCATTGATGACCAGCGCCTGCGCCTCCGGCGAGCGAGCCACCTGTGCCTCGAACAATCGATGAACATAACCCGCCTGCGGTGTGGCTACCGACGTGCGGACGCAATCGTCGAGCTGCGCTTGGCGCTGTTCAGCGTCAAGCAACGGCAGCTCACCGATGCTTTGTGCCGGGTTCGCGACGATTGCCTGCAGCAGGTTTTGCCAGTGCCCGGCCATCCGCGCAACCGTGTCTGCACCGAACAGATCCGTGGCATAGATCAGCGCCGCAGACAGCCCATCGGGGCGCTCCATGGTTTCCAGGGTCAAATCGAACTGTGCACTATGGGTATCCCAGCGCAGCCCCTCGACCTTCAATTCACCGGCCGGCCCCTCGCTCGCCGGGCCTTGGGTCTGGTGGTTGAACATCACTTGAAACAGCGGGCTGTGGCTCAGGTTGCGTTGCGGCTGCAAGGCTTCCACCAGTTGCTCGAACGGCAGATCCTGATGCGCCTGGGCATCCAGCGCAGTCTGCTTGACCTGTTGCAGCAAGGCACTGAAGGAGCCCTGGCTGTCGACCTCACTCTTGAGCACTTGGGTGTTGACGAAAAAGCCGATCAACCCCTCGGTCTCCACCCGGTTACGGTTCGCGGTCGGCACGCCAACCCGAATGTCGTTCTGCCCGCTGTAGCGATGCAGCAAGGCCTGGTAGGAGGCCAGCAGGATCATGAACAGACTGACCCCTTCGCGCTGGGCCATCTGCTTGAGGCCGCAGGCCAGCGCGGCGTCGATATCCAACTCCAGCCGGGCACCGCGATAGCTCATCACGGCCGGGCGCGCAACGTCAGTCGGGAGCTCAAGCACCGGCTGCTCGCCGCCCAGTTGCGCGGTCCAGTATTGCAACTGCCGCTCCCGCTCGCCGGCCTCCATCCAGTGCCGCTGCCAGATGGCGTAGTCGCTGTATTGAATCGGCAACGCTGGCAGTTCCAGGCTCAACCCTCGACTGAACGCGGCGTAACCCTTGACCAACTCCTCGACCATTACCTGCATCGACCAGCCATCGGAAACGATGTGGTGCAAGGTGACAATCAGCACATGGTCATCCGCGCCCAGTTGCAACAGGCACGTACGCAACAATGGCCCCTGCTGCAAGTCGAACAGCCGGCGCGTCTCGTCTTCGATCAAGTGCCGCAGTTGCGCCGCATCCGGCACCTGGGCCAGAGGCTGCACCTGCAGATTTACCGGTGCAGCCTCCTGCACTTGCTGCACCACTTGCTCGCCGTGCACCACGAAGGTGGTACGCAGGCTCTCATGGCGCGCGACCAGCGCACTGAAACTCTGTTGCAGCGCCGCAATGTCCAATGGACCGCGCAAGCGCAGGGCCGTAGGCATGTGATAAGCCGCGCTTTCCGGGTCCAGCTGCCACAAGAACCATTGACGCTCCTGGGCAAAGGACAATGACAACGTGTCGAACTCGGCACTGACAGGCGGAATCGGCAGGTTCGCCGGGGAAACGTCCTCTTCGAGCATTTTCTGCAGGTAAAGACGGCGTTTTTCCAGCGGCAGCGTTATGAAGCGCCTGGCAATACGTTGTGCGACAGCGGTGTCCATCAAACCTCCTCGAATTCATCAAGCAGCGCTTCAAGCTTGCTCAATTTTGACGTGCTCATTGACGTGCCGGTCTGCTCCAGTTGCGCGACAAACGCACCGAGGACCGGAAATTGGAATATCAATTGGGGCGTTAACTTCATGCCCAGTTCGAGCTGCAGGCGCGACACCACATTCACCACCAGCAGCGAATGCCCGCCCAGCTCGAAGAAATCATCCGCCAGACCGACCTGCTCAACGTTGAGCACGCCTTGCCAGATGGCCGCGACCTTGCATTGCAGATCGCTTTGCGGCGCCAGGTAAGCCGAATGCAGCGCGCGGGTATCCGGCGCGGGCAAGGCCTTGCGGTCGAGTTTGCCGTTGGGTGTAAGCGGCAGTTGATCGAGGAAGACCAGATGGGTGGGCACCATGAAGTCCGGCATCTGTTGTGCCAGCCGCGCCTTGAGCTGTTCACCCAAGCGCGCCTCGGCCGCCCTATCCAGGCTGCCGTCCTGGCTGACAAGCCAACCCACCAGGCTCGTGCCGGTCGCCGTTTCCCGAGCCAGCACTACCGCATCTCGTACTTCAGGTTGAGCGTGGAGGCGGGCTTCGATTTCACCCAGCTCAATGCGCAGGCCACGGATTTTCACCTGATGGTCAATCCGGCCGATGTATTCGATTACGCCATTTTCGGCGTGGCGCACCAGGTCGCCGGTGCGATACAGGCGTGCAGCGGCCGACTCGCCAAACGGATCGGGAACGAAGCGCTCGGCGGTCAGCCCTGGACGCTGGTGATAACCACGGGCCAGGGATTCACCACCGATGTACAACTCGCCAATCGCCCCCACGGCGCAAGGCTGCAAGGCGCCGTCCAGCACATAGGTGCGTACGTTGTTGATCGGACGACCGATGGCGATGATTCGCCCGTCGTCTTCGACAGTGGCCGCCACGGCATGGCTGCTGGTATCAATCGTGGCCTCTGTGGGGCCATAAAGATTGCGCAGCTCGCCATCGAAGAGGCCCAGGACCTGGCGGGAAAGGTGCGCACTCAGCGCTTCACCGCCGCACAGCAGCAGGCGCAAGGAGGCCAGGTGTTCACGGGTCGCCAGCGGCAACAGCGCCTGCAGCAACGATGGCGCCATTTGCAGCACACTGATCCCCCAACGCTCCACCTCGACCCACAAGGTGGTCAAGTCCAGGTTCAATTGCGGCGCGGCCAATACCAGTTGCGCGCCGCTCATCAGTGGCAACCAGAACTCCCACACCGAGGCGTCGAAACTGATGGCGGTCTTCTGCAGGACACGGTCACTGTGATCCAGCTTCAGGCAACCCTGCATCCATTCCATATGGTTGCTCAGGGCGCCATGGCGAATCGTCACGCCTTTGGGCTTCCCGGTGGAACCGGAGGTATAGATCACATAGGCGAGGTTCTGGCTGTCGACGGTTACCGAAGGCTCATGCTCGCCGTAGCCATCGAACCGCTCGGGCAGTGCGTCCAGCAGCAGGCAGTCCACGGCCACGTCGGCGAAGTACGGCTGTACGCTGGTTTCGGTCAACAGCAAGGCAATGCCGCTGTCCTCGACCATGTACATCAAACGATCCTGTGGATAAGCCGGGTCCAGCGGTACATAGGCACCACCGGCCTTGAGGATCGCCAGTAGCCCGACGACCATCTGCACGCTGCGCGGCATGCACAGCCCCACCAACACGTCCGGGCCTACACCCCGCTCGATCAACGCATGAGCCAGGCGATTGGCGCGCAGGTTGAGCTGGGCATAGGTCAGCGACGCTTGATCGGCCAACAGGGCCGGCGCATCAGGCGTGCGTCGAGCCTGGGACTCGAACCATTGATGAACGTGGCGTCGGTCGGTGGCCGGCACTGCCGTGGCATTCCAGTCGCGCAACAGCACGGTGCGCGTCGCCGCGCCAACCAGGTCGATATCGCCCAGGCTACGGTCGGCGGCCAGGCTCACCATCTGTGCGAGCACGTGCTCCACCTGCTCAGCCAGGCGCTGGATTGTATGTGTATGGAACGCAGCATGGGCATAAGTGAAGTGCAGGCTCAGGGTCTCATTGAGATTAACGGCCAGGGTCAACGGGAAATTAGTCTGTTCCTGATTACCCACCGTGCCGAAGCTCAGGCCTGACGGTGCCTGCGCTTGCAGGGCCTCGGCCAGCGGGTAGTTTTCGAACACCAGCAGCGTGTCGAACAGGCCTTCACCGCCCTGCCCGGCCCAGCGCTGAATCTCGAACAGCGGCGTGTGTTCATGCTCGCGCAACGCAACGTTGCGGGCCTGAAGCTGTTGCAGCAGGCTGGTGACCGATTGTTCCGGCCGGGGGCTGGCAATCACCGGCAAGGTATTGATGAACAGGCCTATCTGCTGTTCGACGCCTTTGAGTTCGCCGGGGCGTCCGGACACCGTGGCGCCGAAGGCCACCGTGTCATGCCCGGTGTAATGTTGCAGGAGCAGCAACCAGGCCGCCTGGACCACGGTATTGAGGGTGACCTTTTGCTGGCGGGCGAATTCGCCCAGGCGTTGGGTCTGCTGTTGGGACAGTGAGTGATACAGGCTGGCATGGCTGGTTTCGACAGCCGGCTGCGGCGCGGCGAAACGGTTTTCGGCGAGGCGCGTCGGCGCGTCGAGCGCGTGCAGTTGCGCACGCCAGAACGTTTCACTGGCCTTGGCATCACGCCCTTGCAGCCAGGCGATGTAGTCACGATAGCGGCCCGCCGGGCGCGGCGGCACCTGGCCATCGTAACGTTGCAACACCTCGCCCAGCAGCTGCGAGTTGCTCCAGCCGTCCATCAGAATGTGGTGATGGGTATAAATCAGGTGATAACGCTGTTCAGCGGTCTTGACCAGCACCAGCCGCAGCAGCGGCGCGAGGGCGAGGTCGAAACCCTGGTCGCGCTCGCTGGACGCCAACTCGACGAGGGCCTGCGGGGCATCCGTGCGTGTGCTCCAATCCAGCGCGGTGAAGGGTACGCGCACCTGTTTGTGCACCACCTGCACCGGTTGCTCGCTGCCTTCCCAGATGAAACTGCTGCGCAAAATGTCATGGGCGTCGACCGCCGCCTGCCAGGCAGCCTCGAAACGCTGTGGGTCGAGACCGTCGATGTCCAGGCACATCTGATTGATGTACTGACCGCTGCCGTGTTCGTACAAGCTGTGGAACAGCATGCCCTGCTGCATCGGCGCCAGCGGGTAGATGTCATCCACCGAACGGGCGGCGAGGCCCAGGTTATCGAGCTGCGGTTGGGTAAAGCTGGCCAGCGGGAAGTCGGAAGGCGTCATGCCATGGTTTGCAGGATCGCAGCAATGACCGATCAACAGAGCCAGTTCCACGGCATAATCGTCGGCCAGTTGCTGGATGGTGGCCTGCTCGAACTGTTGGTGGCTGAACGTCCAGCCCAGGCTCAGTGCGCCATCAAATACCCGCCCGTTGAGGCTCAGCCAATTGCCCAGGGGCGCCATCGCGCTTTGCTCTTCACCGGCGCTTTCGCTGGCCGGGCTGAACAACGCACCCTGTTCCTTATCGAAGCTGGCGTCGAACTGCCCCAGGTAGTTGAAGGTAATGCGCGGCACCGGCAGCGCTTGCAAGGCTGACCGGCTGGCCTCGTCACCGAGGAAGCGCAGCGCGCCGAAACCCACCCCCTTGTCCGGGATCGATCGCAACCCTTGCTTGATCGACTTGATCGAGTCCCCGAGTGCCGCCGCCGGCGACAACTGGACCGGGAACATACTGGTGAACCACCCCACGGTGCGCGTCAGGTCGATGTTGGCAAACAACTCTTCGCGACCATGGCCTTCAAGCTGGATCAAGGTACTTGCATGCCCGGTCCAACGGCAGACCACCCGCGCCAGGGCGGTCAGCAACAGGTCGTTGACCTGAGTGCGATAGGCGGCCGGCGCTTCCTGCAGCAGTTGCCGCGTCAGGTGTTTGTCCAGGCGCGTATGAACAGTGACGGCCTGGCCGTTCTGTGGGCTCGCCTCGGGGTTGAGGCACGGCAGGTCAGCCGGCGCACCTTGCAGTTGCGCCTGCCAGTAGGCCAACTGCTGCTGCAATTGCGCGCTGCGTGCATGCGCTTGCAACTGTTCGGCAAACGCCTTGACCGAGCTGGTCTTGGCCGGCAATTGCAAGGCTTGCCCGGCGAGCAATTGGTTGTAGGCCGTTTGCAGGTCGTCGAACAGAATCCGCCACGACACACCGTCCACCGCCAGGTGATGGATCACCAGCAACAGCCGCTGGGTGCCATCGTCCAGGGTCGCCAACACGGCGCGCAGCAAGGGTCCGGTTTGCAGGTTCAGGCTGCGCTGGGCTTGATTGGCCAGCACTTCCAGCGCGCCAGCATCGGCCACCGGGCGCACCCATAACAGATCATTGCGCATCGATGCGTCGCGATGGCTGGCACTCCAGCCTTCGGCGCTTTCGTTGAACATCACCCGCAACGCATCGTGATGCAGCACCAGCGCCTGCAATGCTTGCTCCACCAGCGCCGCTTGCAGCGCACGGGCCGGTTGCAGCAGCACCGACTGGTTGTAGTGGTGACGCTGCGGGATGGCGTCGGCAAAGTAAGCCTGTTGAATTGGCAGCAGCAACGCCGGGCCCTGCACCGCAGCCTGATCGATTACCTGCAGCTGGTCACCGGTCTGCGCGACAGTCGCCAATGCCTGCACCGTCTGGTGCTGGAACAGGTCTTTTGGACTAAAGCGGATGCCGGACTGCCGGGCGCGGCTGACCACTTGAATCGAGATAATCGAGTCGCCACCCAGTTCGAAGAAGTTGTCGGTGAGGCCAACCCGTTCCAGTTTCAGCACGTCTTGCCAGACAGTTGCGATTTGCTGTTCCAGCGCGCTTTGCGGCGCCACATACTCGTGCTGTACCTGGCTTGCGTCCGGCTGCGGCAGGGCCTTGCGGTCGAGCTTGCCGTTGGCGGTCAGTGGCCATTCATTCAGGAACAGCAGGTGCGTCGGCACCATGTAGTCCGGCAGGTCCGCTTTCAGCTGCGCCTTGAGTGCGCCTGCATCCTCGGCGCCTTGCGCCGGGATCACGTAAGCCACCAGTTGCTGGCCGTTCAGCCCTTCCTGGGCCAAGACCACGGCTTCGCGCACCGCCGCCAGGGCGTTCAGGCGCGCTTCAATT
>NZ_JACAPW010000037.1:0-35204 GCF_013385495.1 Pseudomonas sp. F8002
GAGCTTGCTCCCGCTGGGCTGCGCAGCAGCCCCAAAACCAGACACCTCACCCTCTCTGGAATATCTCTATACCCTGAACAGGGGCCGCTTCGCGCCCCAGCGGGAGCAAGCTCCCTCGCCACAGGGCGCGCGTGATCGCCCGAAGCCGCAGCGTCACACGGATTTCTCACATCCGTTTCACATACCCCGAACGAATCCACTCCTACACTTCCCCCATCAGCCGTTCAACGGCCAGGGAGCAAGCGATGTGGCGGTACGCTGTAGTGCTGGGCCTGTTGGCCCTGCTGTCGGGTTGCCAATCAACCCATGAGGATTTGCTGGCCAAGGGTTACCCACCCGCCTTCGCCGACGGCTATGACGACGGTTGCAGCAGCGGCCGCCAGGCCGCCGGGGTGATCACCGGGGAATTTCGCAAGAACGTCCCGCGCTACCTGAAAGACCGCACCTACGCCGAAGGCTGGGATGACGGTTTTCGCCAGTGCAAGGCCATGCGCGAGAACGAAGACCTGAACGATTACAAGAATCGCCACTGGGACGACCGCGAACGCGCCTGGCAACAGGAAAAAGACCGCGACGCTGCCAGGGCCTTTCGCTCGCAATAGGTCGCTTCCAGACATCCAGCGAAACTTAACCCCTGCGACCATGGCCCAAACTCCATAGCAGGAGAACGTCATGAGTCGAGCTTTCGTCAACGAAGACAGCGCCGCTGCCCAGGCCAGCCAACCGGTGGAACGCCAAGTCAGCGCGCAACCCAATCACCTCACTGCCCGCGGACTTGCACAATTGCAGGCCAGGGTCGCGCAGCTGCAGCATGAGCACAGCGAAGAATCCGCCAAGGGCGAGCAGGCCGATAAACAGCGCCAGGCCGACCTTGAGCGGGATTTGCGTTACTTCAACCAGCGCCTGCAAAGCGCACAGGTGGTGGCGCCGGCAACCTCCACCGACAAGGTGCAAATCGGCAGCTGGGTGACCTTTGCCAACGAACAGGACGAAGAGCAGCGCATTCAGTTAGTGGGCGAAGACCAGGCCGACGCCACGGTGGGCCTGATCAACTGGGGTTCGCCACTGGGCCGCGCGCTGCTGGGTGCACAGGTGGGCGACGAGGTGCTGTGGAAGCGCCCCGTCGGTGATCAGTTGATCGAAATCCTGCGCATCGAACCCGAGGGTTAAACGATGCCCTGGGCCAGCATTGCATCCGCAACCTTCACGAAGCCTGCAATGTTGGCGCCCTTCACGTAGTTGACCCGGCCGTTCTCTTCGCCGTAGTGCACGCACGCATGGTGGATCGACTGCATGATGTTGTGCAGCTTGCTGTCCACTTCACCGGCGGTCCACAGCAGGCGCATGGCGTTCTGCGACATCTCCAGCCCGCTCACCGCCACCCCGCCGGCATTGGACGCCTTGCCTGGCGCGAACAGGATGCCGGCCTCGATAAAGATATCCACCGCCTCCAGGGTAGTCGGCATGTTGGCGCCTTCGGCCACGCAGACGCAGCCATTGCGCAACAGGGTGCGCGCCGCTTCGGCGTCCAGTTCATTCTGGGTGGCGCAGGGCAACGCGATGTCGCAGGCCAGTTCCCATGGTGCTTTGCCGGCGCGGAATTCCAGGCCGAAACGCGATGCCAGTTCGCTGATGCGCCCGCGCTGTACGTTTTTCAGTTCAAGCAGTGCCGACCATTGTTCTTCGGTCAAACCGCTTTCGCAGTACAGAGTGCCTTCGGAGTCGGACAAGGAAATCACCTTGCCGCCCAGATCCATGACCTTGCGCGCCGCGTACTGGGCGACGTTGCCGGAGCCGGAGATGGCCACACGCTTGCCTTCGACCCGCTCGCCGTTGCGCTTGAGCATTTCTTCAGCGAAGTACACGCAGCCAAAACCGGTGGCCTCCGGGCGAATCAGGCTGCCGCCGTAGCTCATGCCCTTGCCGGTCAGCACCGAGGTGAACTGGTTGCTCAGGCGCTTGTACTGGCCGAACAGGAAGCCGATCTCCCGGGCGCCCACGCCGATATCACCGGCGGGCACATCCACGTCCGAGCCGATATGGCGATACAGCTCGCTCATGAACGCCTGGCAGAAGCGCATCACCTCGGCGTCGCTCTTGCCCTTGGGATCGAAGTCCGAGCCGCCCTTGCCGCCGCCCATGGGCAGCGAGGTCAGGGAGTTCTTGAAGGTTTGTTCGAAGGCGAGAAATTTCAGCACGCCCAGGTTCACCGACGGGTGGAAGCGCAGGCCGCCTTTATACGGGCCGATGGCGCTGTTCATCTGGATCCGGAACCCGCGATTGACTCGTACTTTGCCCTGGTCATCTTCCCACGAGACCCGGAACACAATCGCACGCTCCGGCTCGCAGATGCGCTCCAGGATGCCCGAGTTCAGGTAGTGGGGATTGGCTTCAAGAAACGGCCACAAACTGCGCAGGACTTCTTCCACGGCCTGGTGGAATTCCGGCTGGTCGGGGTCGCGTTTCTTGAGGCGGGCAAGGAAGGATTCAACGGATTCGATCATGAAAAGTCTCGGCAAATTTATTGTCGTTAAAGGAGATTTGTCCCGGACTTTATCAATTCATGTCGCACCGCGACAGGGCAAAATGTCGCTTTTGTGAATTTAAATGGTGCATTAGATATAAATACAGGCGTTTTTTGCACCTTAATGAGGATTTCAATCCAGGCCTTGCACCAACAGTTAATCCGCTATCGCAGGCAAGCCAGCTCCTACATTTGATCCAGTGCATCCATGACAATGCGGTCAACTGTGGGAGCTGGCTTGCCTGCGATGCAGACGACGCGGTGCACATGAAAACACGCAAAAAAAAGCGGAGCCCGAAGGCTCCGCTTGTTCAAACCACCAACCCGAATCAGGCCAGTTTCTTGTGCCGTACACGATGCGGCTGGGCAGCTGCTTCGCCGAGGCGTTTCTTGCGATCGGCTTCGTATTCGGTGTAGTTGCCTTCGAAGAACACCGCTTGGGAGTCGTCTTCGTACGCCAGGATGTGAGTGGCCACGCGGTCAAGGAACCACCGATCGTGAGAGATCACAATGGCGGCGCCCGGGAAGTCCAGCAGGGCTTCTTCCAGGGAACGCAGGGTTTCAACGTCGAGGTCGTTTGACGGTTCGTCGAGCAGCAATACGTTGCCGCCTTCTTTCAGGGTCAGGGCCAGATGCAAGCGACCGCGCTCACCACCGGACAGGTCCTTGACGAACTTCTGCTGGTCGCCGCCCTTGAAGTTGAAGCGACCCACGTAGGTGCGCGACGGGATTTCGTAATTGCCGATACGGATCTGGTCGGAACCGTCGGAAATCTGCTGGAACACCGTCTTGCTGCCGTCGAGGTCGTCGCGGCTCTGGTCAACGCAAGCCAGTTGCACGGTTTCGCCGACTTCGATGGTGCCCGAGTCCGGTTGTTCCTTGCCCATCAGCATGCGGAACAGTGTGGATTTACCCGCACCGTTACCGCCGATCACGCCAACGATGGCGCCTTTTGGCATGGAGAACGACAGGTTGTCGATCAACACGCGGTCGCCGTAGCCCTTGCAGACGTTCTTGAACTCGATGACCTTGTCACCCAGGCGCGGACCGGCCGGGATGTAGATTTCGTTGGTCTCGGAACGCTTCTGGAATTCCTGGGACTGCATCTCTTCGAAACGCGCCAGACGGGCCTTGGATTTCGACTGACGCGCCTTGGCGCCTTTACGCACCCATTCCAGCTCGTCTTTCATGGCCTTTTCATGGGCCGACTGTTGCTTGGATTCGGCGGCCAGACGGTCGGACTTGGCTTCCAGCCAACCGGAGTAGTTGCCCTCGTAAGGGATACCGGCGCCACGGTCGAGCTCGAGGATCCAGCCAGCAACGTTGTCCAGGAAGTACCGGTCGTGCGTGATCGCAACCACGGTGCCCGGGAAGTCGTGCAGGAAATGCTCCAGCCAGGCGACGGAATCGGCGTCCAGGTGGTTGGTCGGTTCGTCGAGCAGCAGCATGTCGGGGGCCGACAGCAGCAGGCGGCACAGGGCCACACGACGCTTTTCACCACCGGACAGGTGTTCAACCTTGGCGTCCCACGCCGGCAGGCGCAGCGCGTCGGCGGCGACTTCCAACTGGCGGTCCAGGTTGTGACCGTCGGCGGCTTGCAGGATGGCTTCGAGCTTGGCCTGTTCTGCCGCCAGTTTGTCGAAGTCGGCGTCTTCTTCAGCGTAGGCCGCGTAGACCTCGTCCAGGCGGGCCTGGGCGTTCTTGATCACGCTGACCGCTTCCTCGACCACTTCACGCACGGTCTTGGTCGGGTCCAGGACAGGTTCCTGTGGCAGGTAGCCGATATTCAGGTCGGGCATCGGGCGGGCTTCGCCGTCGAACTCGGTGTCGACGCCGGCCATGATTTTCAACAGGGTGGATTTACCCGAACCGTTGAGGCCGAGCACGCCGATCTTGGCGCCCGGGAAGAAGGACAGAGAAATGTTTTTCAGGATTTCCCGCTTCGGCGGAACAACTTTTCCCAGCCGATGCATGGTGAAGACGTATTGAGCCAAAATGTGGACCTCGTGGAAATGTGAGAACAGGCCTACGTAGCGTCATGGCGCTGTACATAGCATTCGTAATCCTCAAGGTTAACCTAACTGAGGCGCGGCGGGCAGATTGACAGGTGCTTTCACCCCAGCTTTTTCTTGCTGTAGACCAGATAAAACAGGGTGCCCAGCAACAATCCCCAGAATGATGACGACACGTGGAAGAAGTTCGGGAAATACACGGTAATCATCAGCGTCGCCACGGCCGGGTAATACAGGTCGGCTTTGAGCGAGTCCCGCAACGCATCCGCCAGGGTGCTGAACAGGGCCAACGCCGCCAGCGCGAGGATGACTTGCGACGGAATCACCGACAGCAGGCTCACCAGGCCGGCCGCAAACCACGCCATTACCAGGTAGCTCACCCCGGCGGCGCAACTGGCAACGTAGCGCAGGGATTTGTCACGTGACGCCAGCGGGCCGGCGCACATGGCAGCGGTCAGTGCCGCCAGGTTGAGGTTGTGGCAACCGAACAACGACGCACACGAGGTGGCCAGCCCGGTGACGAATAAGGTGCCGGGAAAATGAGTGGCGTAGCCGTTGTTGCGCAAAATCAGATAACCCGGGATGTTTTGCGAAAACAGAGTGACCACGAACAACGGGATCGACAGGTTGATAAAGGATGAGAGGGTAAACACCGGTGCGACAAATTCCACCCCGTGGGCCAGCGCCGCAGCCACCGGTTGCAGCGCCGGCTGGAACAGGAAATAGGCGAACAGCACACCGAGCGCCACCGGCAAAGCGACCAACGGCTTGCAGATAAACAGCAGCAACCAGATGCCGGTTACCAACCCAACGATCAGCGGGTAGGTCTCAAACGCTGGCACAAAGGATTTGGCCAGTGACAGCAAGACCCCCGCCAGCATCGCCGACGACAGGCTGGCGGGTATTTTCTCGATGTAGCGGGCAATACGTGGCACCACGGCCAGGGCCAGCATCAACGCCCCCGACATGCAAAAAGCCCCTACGGCTTCATCGAACCCGCCCAGCGGCTGGTTATAACTGAGCAAAATGGCCGACCCCGGCGTCGACCAGGCAAAGGCATAGGGTTTTCGAGTGGCCAGGGAGAACCCTATCCCCATCACCCCCTGGAACAGGCACAACATCGCCAAGGCACTCACCGCCTGGGAGGGGGTGGCGCCCACGTTATAGAAGCCCTGCAAAACGATAAAGAATGTACTGATAAAGCCGATCAGCGCGGCACTCGCGCCCGTGCTGACCAGGCTCCACCACTCGCCGGGCACCTGGCCCCCTGCGACGCCGGTCTTACTCAAAGCACTCATGCCGCCACCTCGCTCGTCGGATTTGCGACGAAAGAAAAGGGCCAATCTTGCAATTCAAAAAACTCGGTGCTACAACCAATATCCATTGGATATTGGATATGTTGTCCAATAGTAGTGAGAAGTGGATTTGAAAAGCAAACTGCTCAGCGACCTCGGAGAGATTCAACACAGGACTGCCAGCGAGCAGATTGAACAGGTGTTAAAGCAGGCCATTCTGGAGGGCCGTCTTCCTCCGGGGGAGGTCTTGCGCCAGGAAGAGCTGGCGCAAACCTTCAACGTCAGCCGGATGCCGGTTCGCGAGGCCCTGAAAAAGCTGGAAGCGCAAGCACTGGTGGACTTCGTACCCTATAAGGGCGCGATCGTGACGCAGATTTCCAAAGCCGATGGCCTCGATAACTACGCCATCCGCCTGGCACTGGAACCGGCCGCCATTCGGTATTCGATTCCTTTTTTGACCCGTGACGATCTGCAGCTGGCTCGGGATTTGATCCAGCAAATGCATGACGAAACGGAAATGGACCAACTGGGTGTACTGAACAAACGTTTTCACATGTGCCTGTACGGCAAGACGCCCCATGCGAAGTTGTTGCAACTGGTAGAGAAGCAGCTGTCGGTGGAGGATCGGTACCTGCGCTTTCATCTGTCGGCCATGGGACGCGAGCACATGTCACAAGATGAACACCTGGCGATGGTTGAGGCTGCTGCCCACCAGGACCTTGATCGCGCCGAAGCGTTGGTGCGCAAGCATTTGATTAAGGCAGCCATTGCACTGGAAAACTTTTTCGACCGAAAACCCTGAGCGCACGCTCATCACACACGGAGGTGGATCATGACCCAGGTCATGTCAGCAACAGCCATCGACTCTGCGCAAAACCTGGCAGGCAAGTCGATTTTCCTCGAGATGGGCGCACGCCTGGGGGTCGTCGAACTGCTGATGCAGGGCGAGCCGTTCGAGGCCGGGCAAGTGGTGCGTATCAGCGGCGCCAAGCAGCATTTCGTCGAGTCTTACCTCAAGGCGCTGTGCAAGCTGGGGCTGGCGACCGAGCGCGCTGGCCACTACACCGGCACTGGCGAGCTGCCGGTGGCGGTCAATAACTGCGGCTACCTGCTCTGGGCCCTACAGTCCTGTGCACCGCTGATCGAACACCCGGTGCAGTTCGCCAACGACTTGCCCGGTTCGATCGATACCTACGTGCGCAACGGCGAACACGTGGCCAGGACGTCCAAATGGATGGGGGCAACCGACTTTTATCCCCATGCCGAAAAGGAAATCCTGAAGGCCAACCCTAAGAAGATCATCGACTTCGGCTCCGGTACCTGCGGGTTATTGATCCGCCTGCTGGAGCAACTGCCCCACGCCACCGCCATTGGCATCGACCTGAGCGCCAGCGCCTGCGAAAAGGCCCGGGAAATTATCGAGGGCAAAGGCCTGAGCCAGCGGATTCAGGTGATCCACGCACCGGTGGAAAGCCTGATCACCGACCCGAGCCTGCTCAAGGATGTCGATGTCATTCACGCAGGCTTCGTGTTCCACGACCTCAACCCCACCCAGAGCCAAGTCCTGCCGCGCCTGCTGGCCGCCATCAAGGCCGCCTCGCCCCAGGCCAAGCTGGTGATAGCCGACGCCATCCCCGATGACGCGCCCTGGGAAAACAACGCCTACTCGCTGGCATTCACGTTTTTGCACACCCACTTCATGGACCGCAAATTCCCGACGGAAGACGGCTGGCGCGCGCTCCTTGAAAAAGCCGGGTTCAGCGACGTGACCATCAGCAAACCCGGCCTTTCCGGCAGTCGCCTGATCGTCGGTCACTAGAGCAACACCCAACCTCAAGCAGTAAGAAATCCTATGCAGTAACCACTCATCGGGAGATCGATCATGCGTATAGAAAACCTAGTGGAGCGCGTCAAAACCCATCGTTGCTACAGCCATCCCATTTTCCATAACTGGGCGCGGGTCAACCCCGGCACCGAGGCCATCGGCGCCCTCTTCCACCATATCCGCAGTTTTTGCGACGCCACCCGCCCCGGCTGGAACCTGCCCCAGGGCTTGAAGCAGATCGGCCTGTCCACGGAAAGCCACCTGCTCCAGGAGATCGTCGACAGCGAGGAAAACCACGGCCCGGAACTGGCCATGATGGCCGGGCATATCATTAACCGCTCGGTGCCCGGCAAGCCGGTTTTCGACGACCTGACCGACCAGATCCACATCGAGTCCATGCTCAAGCGCTGCTCCGACGAACTGCTCGGCCAACTGCCCGGGTATGACTTCAGCACCGGCCTGATGCCCCAGACCAAAAAAGCCATCCAGACCTTCGAAGCACGCAAGTCCACGGCCGCCCAGGACGTGTACAAAAGCCTCGGTACGGCCTTGGCCCTGGAAATCATTTCCAACCGGCAACTGATTCCCGGCGAAAAGGCCTGCCTGATCGACAGCGGTCTGTACCGCGCCAGTTTCGACGAACCGGCGATGCATTACCTGGTGGAGCACTACGGCGAAACCGGTGCCGAATGCCAGCACGAACAAAACGCGATCGAGGCCGTGGGCTCGGTGCTCAACCCCGACAACAGCGCAGCGATCGTGCAGGGCGCCGATGACTTCCTCAACAACCTGGAAGCCCTGTGGGACTTGCTCGATGCCACCCTGCTGCAGGCCGAGGGCGACCGCGTCGCGGCGTGAACCTTACCGTCGGGCCGGGCCACCGGCCCCCTTAATGCCAACGAGGCAGGTAGACCATGAGCTCAGCAAAACTCGACAAGATCTTCGAAGCCATCTTCCAGCGCCCGGTGGGCGACCATGAGGACATCTTCGACCTGGGCGCCAATTCCCTCACAGCGATCCAGTTGATCGGCCAGGTCAACGAGGCGTTCGGCGCCAACATCAACATGGAGCAGTTTTTCCGCATGCCCTGCAAACAAACGGTACTTGCGCAGTTGCAAGGCACCCACACAGCACACACGGCCTGAGAGGGTTGCCATGCACAGCCTGTTCACACTGACCTTAAATCTGGAACGTGCTGGCAAGGTGATCTGTGTCCAGAGCCTGCCCTTCGACCCCGCGCGGGCAACCCTGTTGTTGCTGTCGCCGGTGGGCACCCAGTGCTTCTACATGAAGAACGCAGCGCTGTTTCTGATCAGCCGTTTCAACCTGATCATCCTCGAAAGCGACGCCTTGCTGGCATACGCCGCGGCAGCCGACCTGGCGCCCGACGAAGGCGTCGCCGACTTTATCCGCCAGTTCCATGCAGCGCTGCCCAAGGCCGTGCAGGTGGATGCGCTGGTGGGCTATTGCTCCTCGGCACCCCTGGCGTTGCTGGCCGCCAGTCTGGGCGCTTGTCGCACCCTGCTGCTGCTCAATGGCGCGTACTTTCTCAAGAATGACGAGGTCAGCAAAAGCCAGTACGAGCGCGACGTGGAACGCATGATGCAGTCAATTCCCCAGGGCAATTGCGCCCAGGTGTACGAGGCCGTGAGCCTGTTGCACGCCAACAGCGCCTATACCCCCAGCGACTATCGCTACCAGCAGGTGCGCCCCCTGCGGGAATTGCCCGCATTCCGCCAGTACCTGACGTTCCTCAACAGCCTGGCGAGCCTGGAAGTGGCCAGGACGGCACAGGCCGTACAGGCGCCCACGTTGGTGTGGTGCGGCAGCCAGGACCGCTATACCGACACCGCGTCTTCCCGGTACATCGCCAAATGGCTGCCCCACAGCGAATTGGTGGAAGACCCCGACGGCCAGCACCACGACTTTGTCGACGGCCACACACAGTTGTACCAGGCCATGACCCGTTTTCTGACCCATCACCAGCAGAGGGCCGTTCAATGAATGCCCACAACCCGCTGCCCACCAAAGCCTACCGCCGGTTCCAGTCGATCTGCACGCAAACGCCCAACGCAGTTGCCGTGGTCGACGAAGGACACTCGGTCACTTATCAACAGCTCCACACCCGGGTGCTGGAACGTTGCGAAGAACTGACGCGCCAAGGTTTGGCCGATCACCCTTACGTGCCGTTGATGGCCAGCCGGTGCATGGCCTATCTGGTGACAGTACTGGCCTGCTGCAAACTGGGCATTGCCTACGTCTGCATCGAACCGGGCACCCCAGGCAAACGCCTGATCGCCTTGCTGGAACAACTGGGCTGCAGCCATTTGCTGCTGCTCGGCCAACCGGCAGACATGCGCCTTGACCCACGGCTGACCTGCTTTCGCCTGGATACCAGCGGCACCCTGAGCGCCGAAGGGCCGCCCTTGCGCCCGCCCATCCGACGGCGTTTGGCTGACGCGTCGGTGATCACGGTGATGTTCACCTCCGGCACCACAGGAGTGCCCAAGGGTGTGCGCATCAGCCATGGCGGCCTGCTGAACCTGGTGGACAACGTGCAGCGCCAGGTCCAGGGCAAGGCCCGCAGCTATGTGCATCATTCGTCCATCGGCTTCGACGCCGCCTTGTTTGAAGTCTGGGTGCCGCTGCTGACCGGCGCCCGCGTCACCCTGCAACCCGATGCGTTCAATATCGACAACCTCGCTCAATGCGTGCTCGCGGCCCGGTGCGATGTGCTGTTGCTGACGACCTCACTGTTCCACCTGGTGGCGCAGCACCGGCTGTCGATGCTCGACTCGGTGCGTGTGCTCTTCGTTGGCGGCGAAGTGCTCAAGCCGGTGCATGCCCGCGCCCTGCTGGTGGCCAACCCCGGCATTACCTTGGTAAATGGCTATGGCCCTACCGAGAACACGGTGTTTTCCACCTGGTACAGCCTGAACAAACCCCAGGACGCCGAGCGGGACGTACTGCCCATCGGGCAATTGCTCAACAGGGTACACGGCAAAATCGTCGATGCCCAACTGCAGGAAGTCGACCCCGGCACGCCCGGCGAGCTGCTGCTCGCGGGCGCCAACCTGGCCCTGGGTTACCTCGACGAGGCGTTGACTGAAACCCGCTTCCTGCAACGGCCGGAGGGTACCTATTACCGCACCGGCGACTACGTGACCGAAGGCAAGCACGGATTGCTGTTTTACCAGGGCCGCATCGACGAACAGGTGAAAATCAAAGGCTACCGGGTAGAAGTCGCCGAGGTCGAACACGCCCTGACCCAACTGCCCGGCATCGCCCAGGCTGTGGTGCTGACGCGCGCCATGAATGCACTGGAGAACAGCCTGCATGCATTCATCGTGTTCCAGCATGGCTGGCCAAATACCGATGAAGGCAAGCTGATGAGTTTGCTGGGCAGCCAGTTGCCCCACTACATGGTGCCGACCCGAATCCACCACTTGCCGGAACTTCCGCTGACGGCCAACGGCAAAGTCGACAAGCGCCGTTTGCAGACGCTGGAGACAGCACCGCCAGCGTCCCCCCGGCAGGCCGGTTCAGCGGTGCTCGAGGCCTGGTGCGGCATCCTCGGCACCCGCGACCTGCAGCTGGAAAACTCCATTTACGCCTATGGCGCCTCGTCCTTGAGTGTGGTCATGGCCCATAGCCGAATCAACCAGACCCTTGGCAGAAGAACCCCGTTCGACGAAGTCGCCAGGCTGAACACCTTGCAAGAGTGGGTGCAGTACTACGCAACGCATGAAAACCTCAGTAACTTCTCTTAGGAGCCGACATGGACATCACTGACTTTTCGTTGACGGAACAGGAACTTCAGCAATTCGACCGGGATGGGTTTATCGGTCCCTTCACGCTCTATGAGCCTGAAGAGATGAAGCAGATGCACAAAACCGTCCGCGCTCAACTGTTCAACCGCACCCACGCGCCCTACGACGCACCGCTGGATGTGGCGATCACCAACTACGACCGCCACCTGGATGTGGACTTGCTGACCCACCATGTGTTTCGAAAGGAAATCGTGCACCGCCTGCGCAGCATCCTCGGCCCGGACGTGATCTGCTGGCGCAGCGAATTCATCCCCAAATACCCGGGCAACGAAGGCACCGACTGGCACCAGGCAGACACCTTCGGCCACGCTTCCGGCGAGCCGCAACTGGTGTGGCCCGAGGACGAGTCGTTCGGCGGCGCCATCAATGTATGGACCGGCTTCACCGATGCCACCCAGGAAAACGGCTGCATGCTGTTTATCCCCGGCACCCACAAGCAAATGAACTACGACGAATCCATCGGCATGACCTTCGACCCGGTGGCCAACAAGGACGTGATCAAGGGCCAGTACGCACGCGGGTTCAACGGCTACGACTACAGCACCCTGCAAAAGGACAAGTCGTGGCAGCCGGATGAGGCAGCGGCGGTGCCGATTGTGATGAAGGCCGGCCAATTCGTGATCTTCCGCTCGATGCTCATGCACTGCTCGCTGCCCAACTCGACAACCGACAAGACCCGCCTGGGTTATGTGGCCCGCTACGTGCCCGGACGGGTCAAGGTTTACCCCGATACCGATTACGTGAAGGAGTTTGGTGGCGAGTATCGCCTGGACCGGTTCGGCGTGGTGCAAGTGGCCGGTACCGCCACCGACCACAAGAACCGGGTGGCGGCCAAGAGCCTCAGCGGCCTGGATCTCAAGCCCCTGGCCACGAACTGAGGATTGACCATGGAACAGCCCTCTTACCTGGCCATTGACCACATTGCGTATGCCACCCGGTCCACGGAGAAAACCTTGGCGTTCTTCACCGCCCTGGGGTTCGAGGTGCTGTTCCATAAACAACCGATCGATACGTTTGGGGTGCTGATCACCAAGCTGCGCTCCCCGGCGGGAGAAATCGTGGAAGTGGTCGAACCCTTTCGCTCCGACAGCGTCGTCAGCCGGTTGCTGGGGAATGTGGAAGCATGCATTTACCACGTGGCCTTCAGGGTCGGCGACATGCAGGCCACCCAAGCGTCCCTGGCGAGCCTCGGCGGCGTTACGGTGACGACGCCCATGACCATTCCGTACCCGGCTACCGCGGAACATCGTTCGCTGACCACCTCGCACATGTTCCACCCGGCGGTGGGCCTGTTCGAGATCACCGGTTAAGGAGCCGCCATGGTCGCTGCCCTTTTGGCGCAACAGCGCTGGCTTGCACCGCTGCCCGGTGCCCTCGCAAACGCCGACCGCTTGCTGCTGTGCTTTCCCTATGGAGGTGGGGGTGCCTCGGCGTTCAATGACTTGAGCCGCTTGGCCGATATCGGTATCGCGGCGTGGGCCGTCAAGCTGCCCGGGCGCGAGGAACGCGGCCAGGAAGCATCAGCCACGCAGATCGCACTGCTGATTGAGGCCATTGTCGATGAACTGCGAGGCGTGAGCGTACCGTATGCGTTCTACGGCCACAGTTTCGGTGCCGGGCTGGCACTGGACGTCGCCCACGCGCTGGCCGAACGCGACCGGCCGTTGCCGACGCAGTTGATCCTGTCCGGGCGCATGCCGCCCCATGCCGGCTACTCGCCGCTGCTGGGGGCGATGGACGACCATCAACTGTGGCAGCACGTGTGTTCAGAGAGCCCGTTGCCGCTGCCGACGGATGCCTCATGCAGTTTCGCCCGCCACGCCCTGGGCAAGCTCAAGGCCGACCTGGCGCTCAACGCGCAACTCACTTATCACTTTATCCGCCCGCTGCCGGTGCCTCTGCACATTCTCAATGGCCAGGACGACCCGCTGCTTGACCCCCAACGCCTTGACGAATGGCAGCGCTACACCAGCGCCGGCTTCCATAGCGAGTGCGTACCCGGCGGGCATTTTTTCTTCAGCAGCGATTTTCAACGTTTGTATTCGCCCCTTTTAACCGCCCTCAATGAACAAGGCAGCTAAGCGTTATGGAACGTGCATTCTGGAACACCCCTTATCTCTCGTCCCTGGACGCTCGCGTGTTGAGCATCGAGGGGCGCGACGTGGTGATCAGCCCGACGATTTTCTTCGCCGAATCCGGCGGCCAGGAGTCGGATCAGGGCCGCATCAACCGGATCGACGTCAGCCAGGCCACGGTTGCCGATGAACGCATCATCTACCGCCTGGCCGAAGAGCCGGACTTTGCCGTGGGTGACCTGGTCAGCGTGGAGATCGACTGGCCCCGGCGGTATGCGCTGATGCGCCTGCATTTCGCCGCCGAAATTGTCCTGGAATTGTTCTACAAGAAATTCCCGACCCTGGAAAAGATCGGCGCGCATATCGGCCAGAGCAAGGCGCGGATCGATTTTGCGCTGACGGGCAATATCAGCCAGTACTTCCCCGAGATCCTGCAGGACGTCGAGCAACTGGTGGCTGCCGACCTGCCGATTGAAAGTCGCTTTACCGACGCCGAGCGCTTGCGCCGTTGCTGGTACATCGAGGGGTTTTCAGAGGTGCCCTGTGGCGGTACACACCTGCGCACCACAGGCGAGGTCGGGCGTATTCGCCTCAAGCGCAACAACATTGGCGCGCACAAAGAACGCGTCGAAATCTACCTGGTGGATTGACCGCCCAGCAGCGGTTTCAGGAGACAACCATCATGCTCAACGTCATGTCTGCACTTGGGTTGCTGCTATTGATGCCGGGGCCGACCAATACGCTATTGCTGCGCTCCGGAGTGCTCAGCGGCTTCCGGCGTGCCTGGCCCCTGAGCCTGTTGGAGTGCCTGGCCTACCTGCTGCAGATATCCTTCTGGGGCTACCTGCTCAGCCATATCGGCGACAGTGCGCCCTGGTGCCTGAAGTGGGTGCAACTGGCGTCGGTGGCGTATCTGATCAAGACCTCCTACCGACTCTGGCGTCACCCGGATAACCCGCGCAACCCCCTTCCCGAGGCGCGGGTCTCGCAGCGGCACTTCTTTTTGCTCACCCTGATCAACCCCAAGGGTTTACTGGTGGTCTCGTTCATCGTGCCGGTGCAGACGTTTGCGGATATCACGCTGTACCTGCATTTTGTCGCGCAATTCAGCGCGGTGGTGATCCCGGTCGGCTGCACCTGGGTGCTGTTCGGCGCACGCATCAAACGCAGCGGGCATGCCTGGCTGACGCCGCTGAATATCAACCGCACGGCCTCTGTGGTGATCGGCTGCTTCGCGGTGGCGATCCTTTCCCGGTTGGCAGACTCCCTGATCAATACCGGCGCGGCCCTGTAGTCCCGCCAAGCGGGGCTGGCACTTTGCCACAACACAAGGCATGCTAGCCGCCCTCCGGGCGTCCGGCTTATAGTGCACGTCGCGCGCCAGTCCAGCCAAACCGCAGGATCACAGTTTGTCCAACGTAACGCCGCCAACTCCCCTGCGCGCCGCTCATATAGCGCCGGGAGCGCCCCTGCACGGAACCCTGAAGGGCGCATTGGCGACGCTGGTCCTGTTGCTGCTCGCGTTATTGTTCTGGCAACTGCTGGACCAGTTGCAGCAAAACCAGAAAAACCAGCAGCAATACACCATCGACTACAGCGCCGACCTGGCCGAACAGATCAGCCTGAACATGGCCCTCAGTGCGCAGATCGCGCTGAACCTGCTGCCGATCGTCGAACCGCCGCGGGACGCCGAACAGCAACAAATCCTGATGCGCACCTTGCAACGCTCCTTGCCGGAGTTGCGCAGCGTCGCCCTGCTCGCCCCCAGCGGCGCGATGATCAGTGACAGCGCCAGCGACAGCCAGGACAGCGCCTGGCTCGAAGAACTGGTCAAGCGCAGCCACGCCCAGTCCTATTACCTGAGCAACAACAACGACGGCACCGTCATCTACCTGCTGCTGCACCAGCCCAGCGGCGGCACCAAGATGTACTGGGCCTTGCGCCTGGCCCCCAATTACCTGGCCAACCTGACCCGCCAGGATGGCCAGGGCCAGCGCCCGATGTGGGTCATCGAAAACCGCCTGAACCACCGGGTGGTCAGCCGTGACAGCGGGATGCCGGCCCAATGGGCCACCGCGTTGACCCCGGACGAGTTGAACAAAAGTGTACTGGTCACGCCCCTGAGCAAGAGCGACTGGCAACTGCGCGGCCTGTTCGACCGCGCCGCCGTGCTGGAGCAACTGCTGCCGGCCTTTATCGGCAAATGCCTGCTGGGCCTGGCCTTCTCGCTGATCCCGGTGATCGTGCTGCTGAACATGCGCCGCCGCCAGCGCCAGGTGCACGAGGGGCGCCGGCGCTACCAGGATATTTTCGAAGGCACCGGCGTGGCGCTGTGCGTGCTCGACCTGTCAGGCCTGCGCGCGTTCTTCGACAAGACCCACTTGCAAACCTGCGAGCAACTGCAACAGTTGTTGCAAGACAACCCGGAGCAACGCCAGCAACTGCTCAAGGAGCTACGCATCACCGAGGTCAATCAGGTGGCGGTGCGCCTGCTGAATGTTGCCTCTTGCGAACAAGCCTGGGAGCGCCTGATCGACGCCTGCCCGTCGAGCCCAACCGCCATCGGTAACCAGGTGATCGACGCGGTACTGACCCAGCAAAAACAGCTCGAACTGGAAATCCAGCTCAGCGATGTCGAAGGCAACGACCAATACCTGTGGCTGGTGATGCGCCTGCCGGAGCAACAGGACGACTTCAAGGCAGTGATCCTGAGCATCAGCGACATCACCAGCCGCAAGCTGATCGAATTGTCGCTGGTGGAGCGCGAGGGTTTCTGGTCGGACGTGGTGCGCACCGTGCCCGATCACCTGTATGTGCAGGATGTGATCAGCCAGCGGATGATTTTCAGCAACCACCACCTGGGCCACACCCTGGGCTACAACAAGCCCGAGTTGCAGCAGATGGGCGA
This sequence comes from Pseudomonas sp. F8002, assembly GCF_013385495.1. Classification (NCBI taxonomy): domain Bacteria; kingdom Pseudomonadati; phylum Pseudomonadota; class Gammaproteobacteria; order Pseudomonadales; family Pseudomonadaceae; genus Pseudomonas; species Pseudomonas sp. F8002. The sequence continues at coordinate 16,470 of NZ_JACAPW010000037.1, forward strand.
GTACTTCTGGGAGATCCTGCTGCACCCCGAAGACGCCGAGCGTTACCACGACCTGCGCCTGCAACAGCGCCAGGCCGGCTACCTGAGCCAACTGCAGTGCCAGTTGCGCTTTCGCCACCGCAACAACCAATGGCGGCGCTTCGATATCCGCGAACAGGCCCTGGCCCGGGACAAGACCGACCAGGTCACGCGCATCATCGGCGTGGCCAAGGACATCACCGACCAGATCGAGGCCAGCGAATCCCTGCGCGACAGCGAACAGCGCTACCGCATGCTGGCCGAAAGTATCAGCGACGTAATTTTCTCCACCGACAGCAAGCTGGCCCTCAACTACGTCAGCCCTTCGGTGAACGCGGTGCTGGGCTACGACGTGGACTGGATCTTCGAAAACGGCTGGCAATCGACCATCGCCAACCCGCAGCAACTCACGGGCATCTACAGCCTGGTAGAGCAAGTCAGCCGCGCTCTGGACCAACCCGAATCCCTCGCGGCCTTGCGCAACGACGTGCAGACCCAGCTATTCCTGTTCGACTGCCTGCGGGCCGACGGGCGCAAGGTCCCCATCGAACTGCGCCTGGTGCTGGTGTGGGACGAGCACGGCGCGTTCGAAGGCATCCTCGGCGTGGGTCGCGATATCAGCCAGCAACGCCGCGCGGAAAAAGACCTGCGCATGGCGGCCACGGTATTCGAACACTCGACTTCGGCGATCCTGATCACCGACCCTGCCGGCTATATCGTGCAGGCCAACGAGGCGTTCAGCCGGGTCAGCGGTTATGCGGTGGCGGACGTGCTCGACCAGTTGCCGAACATGCTCACCGTCGACGAACAGCAGGAAGCCCACCTGCGCTACGTGCTCAAGCAATTGCACCAGCACAGCACCTGGGAAGGCGAAGTGTGGCTCAAGCGCCGCAACGGCGAGCATTACCCGGCCTGGGTCGGAATTACTGCCGTGTTCGATGACGAAGGCGACCTGGCCAGCTACGTGTGCTTCTTCAGTGACATCAGCGAACGCAAGGCCAGCGAACAGCGTATCCATCGCCTGGCCTACTACGACGCCCTGACCCACCTGCCCAACCGCACGCTGTTCCAGGACCGCCTGCACACCGCGCTGCAATCGGCGGAACGGCAGAAGTCGTGGGTGGTGCTGATGTTCCTCGACCTCGACCGCTTCAAGCCGATCAACGACTCCCTGGGCCACGCCGCCGGCGACCGCATGCTCAAGGAAATGGCCACCCGCCTGCTGGGCTGCGTCGCCGAAGACGACACCGTGGCACGCATGGGCGGCGACGAATTCACCTTGCTGCTGCAACCGCGGGTCAACCGTGAGATGGCGCTGAACCGGGCGATTCACGTGGCCGAGCAGATTCTGGCCAGCCTGGTGAAGCCGTTTGTGCTGGAGGGCCGCGAGTTCTTCGTCACCGCCAGTATCGGCATCGCCCTGAGCCCGCAGGACGGCAACGAACTCAGCCAGTTGATGAAAAACGCCGACACGGCGATGTACCACGCCAAGGAGCGGGGCAAGAACAACTTCCAGTTCTACCAGGCCGACATGAACGCCAGCGCACTGGAACGCCTGGAGCTGGAAAGCGACCTGCGCCACGCCCTGGAACAGAACGAATTCGTGCTGTATTACCAGCCGCAGTTCAGCGGCGACGGCAAACGTTTGACCGGTGCCGAAGCCCTGCTGCGCTGGCGCCATCCCCGCCGCGGGCTGGTGCCGCCGGGGGACTTCATCCCGGTGCTGGAGGAGTTGGGGCTGGTGGTGGACGTGGGTGACTGGGTGATCAGCGAAGCCTGCCGCCAACTCAAGACCTGGCACCAGAACAAGGTGCGGGTGCCCAAGGTCTCGGTCAACATTTCGGCCCGGCAGTTCTCCGACGGGCAACTGGGCGAGCGCATCGCCACCATCCTCAAGGACACCGGCCTGCCGCCGGCGTGCCTGGAGCTGGAGCTGACCGAAAGTATCCTGATGCGCGAGGTCAACGAAGCGATGCAGATCCTCGCCAGCCTGAAAAACCTCGGCCTGAGCATCGCGGTAGATGACTTCGGCACCGGTTATTCATCGCTGAACTACCTCAAGCAGTTCCCCATCGACGTGCTGAAGATCGACCGCACCTTTGTCGACGGCCTGCCGTCGGGTGAGCAGGATGCGCAGATTGCCCGGGCGATTATCGCCATGGCCCACAGCCTGAACCTGGCGGTGATCGCCGAGGGTGTGGAAACCCATGAGCAGCTGGACTTCCTGCGGGAGCACGGTTGCGATGAGGTGCAGGGCTACCTGTTCGGGCGACCGATGCCGGCGAACCGGTTTGAGGCGCAGTTCAGCAATGATGCGCTGTTCATGTTCGACTGAAATCCTCAGGTGATGCGGATGGCCTCATCGCGGGCAAGCCCGACTCCCACATTCGACCGTATTCCACCTGAAGGAACCCGATTGAATGTGGGAGCGGGCTTGCTCGCGAAGGGGCCCGAACAAACACCACCTATCCCCAGATGAGCCCCGCTTGTCCGCGACATGATGTCCTTTCATATGCCATCTAAAACCCATTGGGTTAGAATGCGCTTCTTTTCTGCCCCCGATCCTTGAGGACCGCCATGTTCAGCCGTGATTTGACTATTGCCAAGTACGACGCCGATCTCTTTGCCGCCATGGAGCAAGAAGCCGTGCGCCAGGAAGAGCACATTGAGCTGATCGCTTCGGAAAACTACACCAGCCCTGCGGTTATGGAGGCTCAAGGTTCGGTTCTGACCAACAAGTACGCCGAAGGCTACCCGGGCAAGCGTTACTACGGTGGTTGCGAGTACGTCGACATCGTTGAGCAACTGGCCATCGACCGCGCCAAGGAACTGTTCGGCGCCGATTACGCCAACGTCCAGCCACACGCCGGCTCCCAAGCCAACAGCGCCGTGTACCTGGCCCTGCTGCAAGCGGGCGACACCATCCTGGGCATGAGCCTGGCCCACGGCGGTCACCTGACCCACGGCGCCAGCGTTTCCTCCTCCGGCAAGCTGTACAACGCCGTTCAGTACGGCATCGACGGCAACGGCCTGATCGACTACGACGAAGTCGAGCGCCTGGCCGTTGAGCACAAGCCAAAAATGATCGTGGCCGGTTTCTCTGCCTACTCGCAGATCCTGGATTTCCCACGCTTCCGCGAAATCGCTGACAAGGTCGGCGCCTACCTGTTCGTCGACATGGCCCACGTGGCCGGTCTGGTCGCCGCTGGCGTCTACCCGAACCCGGTGCCGTTCGCTGACGTCGTGACCACCACCACCCACAAGACCCTGCGCGGTCCACGTGGCGGCTTGATCCTGGCTCGCGCCAACGCCGAGATCGAGAAGAAGCTGAACTCCGCGGTATTCCCGGGCGGCCAGGGCGGCCCGCTGGAGCACGTGATCGCCGCCAAAGCGATCTGCTTCAAGGAAGCGCTGCAGCCTGAGTTCAAGACCTACCAGCAGCAAGTGGTGAAAAACGCCAAGGCCATGGCCGGCGTGTTCATCGAGCGTGGTTTTGACGTGGTGTCCGGCGGTACTGAGAACCACCTGTTCCTGCTGTCGCTGATCAAGCAGGACATCTCCGGTAAAGACGCTGACGCCGCTCTGGGCAAAGCCTTCATCACCGTGAACAAGAACTCGGTACCGAACGACCCACGTTCGCCGTTCGTCACCTCCGGCCTGCGCTTCGGCACCCCGGCTGTGACCACTCGTGGCTTCAAGGAAGCAGAGTGCAAGGAACTGGCTGGCTGGATCTGCGACATCCTGGCTGACCTGAACAACGAAGCAGTGATTGACGCTGTGCGTGAGAAGGTCAAGGCCATCTGCAAGAAACTGCCGGTATACGGCGCTTGATTGCAGTTGCCTGAATGAAAAGCCCGGCTCTTGAGCCGGGCTTTTTTATGCCTGAAAACGCTGCTTTCTCAATTTGAAATGACATCAAATGTGGGAGCGGGCTTGCTCGCGAAAGCGCTGTGTCAGTTGATGCATGGGCTGACTGACACACCGCTTTCGCGAGCAAGCCCGCTCCCACATTTTGACTGCGTTTCAAGTCAGGATTGGTAAACCCGCGCAAAGCCTTCGCGAATCTTCTCTTCCGGCAACTCGTCAGCAATAAACACAATCACACTTTCCCGCGCTTCGCCTTCGGCCCATTCGGTGTCCCAGTCGAACCCGTAGAGCTTCAGCACGCCCTGGAACACCATGCGCCGGTCTTCCCCGGCAATGTTCAGCACGCCTTTGTAGCGCAGCAATTGCTTGCCGTGGTCTTCCAGCAGCTCGTTCATGAACTCGCTGAGTTTGTCGATATCCAGCGGCTGGTCAGTGCGCAGCACCAGGCTGGAAATACGGTCGATGGACGGCGCCTGGCTCACCGGGCGCAGGCTCATGCCGGCGTTGAGGTTGAAGCCGCGCACATCCAGCAGTTCGGCGAGGTCGATCTTGCCGTGTTCCACCACACGAATCGGCGCCCGGCGGTTGATGCGGGTCAGGCGCTCGCTGAGGGCGTCGAAGGTGGCGTCGTCCACCAGGTCGCGCTTGCTCACCAGCAGGCGGTCGGCAAACCCGATCTGCGCCTGGGCGATGGTCTGGGTCAGGTGGTGCTCGGCGTGGGCCGCGTCCACCAGGGTGATGATGCCGTCGAGGATGTAGCGCTCACGCAGTTCTTCATCGATGAAAAAGGTCTGGGCCACAGGGGCCGGGTCGGCCAGGCCGGTGCACTCGATCACCAGGCGGTCGAAGGCGATCTCGCCGCTGTCCAGGCGCTCCAGCAACAGGTACAGGGCCTTGGTCAGGTCAGTGTGGATGGTGCAGCACACGCAGCCATTGGACAGGGTCATGACTTGCACCGGCTCGCTGCCCAGCAATTGGGTGTCGATACCGGCGTCGCTGAATTCATTTTCGATCACGGCGATTTTCAAGCCTTGCTCGGCCTTGAGCAGGTGACGCAACAAGGTGGTCTTGCCAGCGCCGAGGAAGCCGCTGAGGACGGTGACGGGAATGGGAGAGGACAAAGAATTCTCCTTGAAGAAACACAAAACAAATGTGGGAGCGGGCTTGCTCGCGAAGGCGGCGTGTCGGTCAGCACATGCATCACTGAAAGACCGCCTTCGCGAGCAAGCCCGCTCCCACAAGGGATCACCGCAGCCCGAACTACCGGGCTAGCAGCACTTGGGCCCACCCTTGCCGCCGTAACGGGCTTCCTGGCGTTCCCGGAAGAACGCCTTGTAGTCCATCATCGGTTTGTCCGGGTGTTTGGTTTGCATATGCTCGACGTAGGTGTCGTAGTCGGGCATGCCGACCATCAGGCGCGCGGCCTGACCGAGGTATTTACCGAGGCGACTGATGTCATTGAACATGATTGCAATCCTCTATCAAGCGTCCGGGATGGCCTGGTATGGCGCTTCTTTATCCGTACGTTCCTTTTTGCCCCAGGCAGCAATGCCAACCTTGAGCGCATAGAACAGGATGCTGAAGACCACGAACAGGAACAGCGCCGTCAGCGTTGCGTTGGTGTAGGCGTTCCAGATCACGTGTTGCATCTGGTCGATGCTCTTGGCCGGTGCGAGGATCTGGCCGCCGGCCAGGGCATCGCTGTATTTCTTGGCCAGGGACAGGAAGCCGATCGCCGGGTTGGCGTCGAACAGCTTGATGAAGCCTGCGGTCACGGTGCAGATCAGCAGCCATACGGCTGGCAGCATGGTCACCCAGATGTAGCGCTGGCGTTTCATTTTGATCAGCACAACCGTGGCGAGCATCAGCGCGATACCGGCCAGCATCTGGTTGGAGATACCGAACAGCGGCCACAAGGTGTTGATGCCGCCCAGTGGGTCGATCACGCCCTGGTACAGCAGGTAACCCCACATCGCCACACAACCTGCGGTAGCGATCAGGTTGGCCGTCCAGGACTCGGTACGCTTGAGCGCCGGCACGAAGGAGCCGAGCAAATCCTGCAGCATGAAGCGACCGGCACGGGTACCGGCGTCGACCGCAGTCAGGATGAACAGCGCTTCGAACAGGATCGCAAAGTGGTACCAGAACGCCATGGTGTTTTCACCCGGCAGGACGCTGTGCAGGATCTGCGCGATACCCACCGCCAGGGTCGGCGCACCACCGGCACGGGCCAGGATGGTGGACTCACCAATGTCATGGGCCACCGCCTGCAACGCTTCCGGGGTAATTGCAAAACCCCAGCTGCTGACGGTTTGCGCCACAGCCACCACGTCACCGCCGACAATCGCGGCCGGGCTGTTCATGGCGAAGTACACGCCTGGCTCGATCACCGAAGCGGCAACCATCGCCATGATGGCCACGAACGACTCCATCAACATGCCGCCGTAGCCGATGTAACGGGCGTGCCCTTCACTGGCCAGCAACTTGGGCGTGGTGCCCGAGGAGATCAGTGCGTGGAAACCCGAGACCGCGCCACAGGCGATGGTGATGAACAGGAACGGGAACAGGCCGCCCTTCCACACCGGGCCGGTGCCATCGATGAACTGGGTCAGCGCCGGCATTTTCAGGTCGGGCATGGTCACCAGGATGCCAATCGCCAGGGCGATGATGGTGCCGATTTTCAGGAACGTAGACAGGTAGTCACGTGGCGCGAGGATCAGCCACACCGGCAACACGGCAGCCACGAAGCCATAACCCACCAGCATCCAGGTGATCTGGATCCCGGTGAAGCTGAAGGCCTTGGCCCACACCGGGTCAGCGGCAATCTGCCCGCCCAGCCAGATCGAACCCAGCAGCAACAGCACGCCGACAATCGAGATTTCACCGATGCGGCCCGGGCGGATGTAGCGCATGTAGATGCCCATGAACATCGCGATCGGGATGGTTGCCATCACCGTGAAGATGCCCCACGGGCTTTCGGCCAGGGCCTTGACCACGATCAGCGCCAGCACCGCGAGGATGATGATCATGATCAGGAAGCAGCCGAACAGCGCGATGGTCCCGGGCACGCGGCCCATCTCTTCGCGGACCATGTCCCCCAGGGAACGGCCGTTGCGCCGGGTGGACAAGAACAGGACCATGAAGTCCTGCACCGCCCCCGCCAGCACCACGCCAGCGATCAGCCACAACGTGCCGGGCAGGTAGCCCATCTGCGCCGCCAGTACCGGGCCGACCAAAGGCCCTGCGCCGGCGATTGCCGCGAAGTGGTGACCAAAAAGGATGTGTTTGTTGGTCGGCACATAGTCCAGACCGTCGTTGTTCAGCACAGCGGGGGTAGCCCGCAGTGGATCGAGCTGCATCACATGGTTAGCGATGAACAGACTGTAGTAACGGTAAGCAACCAGATAAATGGCCACTGCTGCGACCACGATCCACAAGGCGTTGATCGCCTCGCCGCGGCGCAAGGCCACTACGCCCAGGGCGCACGCTCCTACGATTGCCAGCAGCAGCCAGGGTAGATGGCGTAGCAGGCTATTATTATTTTTCATTTTTATATTCCAGCCAGGGTGGACAGAAAGACAGCCATCCCGAGTTTAGCGCTACTGGCCTTAAAGGCCACCCCCCTACGTTGGTCTAGAGCCTTGCCGGGGCAAAAAAAGCAGAAAAAACCGCCCCATGATGGCGCACGGCTACAATTCCTTTATCCACAGAGGGTTTCACCATGAGCGAACAGCCTTCAGACCGACGCCGTTTCCGACGCATTGCCTTCGATGCCAGGACCGAGCTCACGCAAGACGGCCATGTCTGGTCGGTGCAATTGGTAGATTTGTCGCTCAAGGGCTTGCTGGTGCAACGGCCGCAAGAATGGCACGGCCATCGCTACGAATCATTCGACGTGGACATTCATCTGGACGCCGAGACCGACGTGAAGATGCAGGTGCGGCTGACCCACGACGATCATGGGCAGCTCGGCTTTGTGTGCGAACACATCGACCTCGACTCCATAAGCCACCTGCGGCGGATAATCGAGCTGAACCTGGGCGATCAGGAAGAACTGGAGCGGGAATTCGCCGCCTTGCTGGAGATCTGAGCATGTGGGAGCTGGCTTGCCTGCGATGGCGGTGTGTCAGTTTGCATATCAATCAGCTGATACACCGCCATCGCGGGCAAGCCCGGCTCCCACAGGGGGGCTGTGTGGCTGGCGACTATTCGAACAGGGCATCCAGCGCCTGCTCCAGGCGCGTTACCCCGATCACTTGCAGCCCCGGTGGCATTTCTTTCGGCGCATTGCCCTTGGGCACGATGGCCCGCTTGAAGCCGTGCTTGGCCGCTTCCTTAAGGCGCTCCTGGCCACTGGGCACCGGGCGTACTTCACCCGACAGGCCCACTTCGCCAAACACCAGCAAGTCATGGGGCAACGGCCGGTTGCGCAGGCTGGACATCACCGCCGCCATCAACGCCAGGTCAGACGCGGTTTCCAACACCTTGACCCCGCCCACCACGTTGAGGAATACATCCTGGTCATGGGTGGGAATGCCGCCGTGGCGGTGCAATACCGCCAGCAACATCGCCAGCCGGTTCTGGTCCAGGCCCAGGGTGACACGACGCGGGTTGGCCAAGTGGCTGTCGTCCACCAGCGCCTGGACTTCCACCAGCATCGGCCGGGTGCCTTCCCACGTTGCCATCACCACACTGCCTGGGACTTCTTCCTGAGCGCGGGTAAGAAAAATCGCTGACGGGTTGGAGACCTCTTTCAAGCCCCGGTCAGTCATGGCGAACACTCCGAGTTCGTTGACCGCGCCAAACCGGTTCTTCACCGCCCGCAGCAAACGCAACCGCCCATCGGACTCGCCTTCGAAATACAGCACGGTGTCGACCATGTGTTCCAGCACCCGTGGGCCGGCCAATGCGCCTTCTTTCGTCACGTGGCCCACCAGGAAAATCGCCGTGCCGCTCTGTTTCGCATAGCGCACCAGCAGCGCGGCACTTTCCCGCACTTGGGACACGCCACCCGGTGCCGATTGCAGTTGCTCGGTGAAAATCGTCTGGATCGAATCGATCACCATCACCTTGGGCTTTTCCAGGCGCGCGGTGGCGATGATGCTTTCGATGCAGGTTTCGGTCATCACCCGCAGTTGGTCCTGAGGCAAGCCCAGGCGGCGCGCACGCATGGCCACCTGCTGCTGGGATTCTTCGCCGGTGACATACAGCGCCGGCATGCGGCTGGCGATGCTGCACAGGGTTTGCAGCAGGATCGTGGACTTACCGATGCCCGGGTCACCGCCGATCAGCACCACCGAGCCATCCACCAGGCCGCCGCCCAGCACCCGGTCCAGTTCACCGGAAGCAGTGGAGAAACGCGGGATTTCTTCGACGCTGACTTCGGCCAGGGTCTTGATCTGGGTTTGTTGCCCGGTCCAGCCGGAACGGCCGCTGGGGGCCACGGCGCCGCCGCTCTCGATCATGGTTTCGGTCAGGGTGTTCCACGCACCGCATTCCGTGCACTGGCCGGCCCACTTGGGAAAGGTCGCGCCGCACTCCGTGCAGCCATACATGCGCTTGGCCTTTGCCATTTGAGAACCTCCAACCGAAAAACCGCGATGATAGCTCAGCGCGGCGCCGGGGTACGGATTTCACCGCTGGCCAAACGTGAAGCACTGTTACCGATCGGGTCTTCGGCATTCAGATCGGCGCCCTTGGCTTTCAGTTCGTCCAGCAGTTCCACGCGTTTGAACAGCCCGGCATACATGGCCGCCGTTTGTCCGGCGCCGTTGCGCTGGTCGGGGTTGCAGTCGGTGGCCAGCAGGCGCTGGGCGATTTTCAGCTCACCCTTGAAGATCGCGCCCATCAACGCGGTGTTGCCGCGTTTGTCCTGCACGCAGGCATCGGCGCCGGCGGCGAGCAATCGGTCCACGTAGGCACTTTCGCCGTGATAGGCGGCGAGAATCAGCGCCGTGTAGCCTTTTTCATCCTGGGTGTTCAGCGGATAGCCGGAGTCGATGAAGGTGTTGAGCATGTCCACGTCGCCACGGCGGGCGGCGTCGAAGTAGTAATCCTGCAGTTGTGCCTTAAGCGCGGCCGGGTCAGCTTGTTCGGCCAATACGCTGAACGACAAACACGCAAGGACAGCGCCTATAAAGATTCGCATGGCAAATTCTCAGTGATGTGCCACCTGTAGGAGCCGGCTTGCCGGCGATGGCGTACTTGTGGGCGCTATCGCCGGCAAGCCGGCTCCTACAGGGAGCGTGGGCGGTTAGTCGGTCAGCTTTTCGGCCAATGCCTTGACGCGGGCCAGGTCGCCCTTGGCAACTTTGGTCACGCCAGTGCCGTACTCCGGATCAGCCTTGTAGAGGAACGACAGGATGATGTGCTTGCTCTCGTCATCGGTGGTGGCCAGGGAGCCGCCGAAGTTGTCGATCAAGTCCTGACGCTCTTTCTTGTTGAACGAACGGTACAGGTCGCCGGCCTGCTTGAAGTTCTGCTCACGCTGGATCTTCGCTTGCTGGGTACTGCCCGACAGGGCCGACTGGCTGTACCGCGCGGTTTGCGGCTCTTCCCGTGGCAGCAGGCGGCTTGGCTGGTAGTTCACGCCAGTGGTGGTCTTGCCGAAATTCATCGCGCCGTCCTGGTTACCGTTGTTGACGGTCACCCGGGGTGCGTTGATCGGCAGTTGCAGGGCGTTTGGCCCCAGGCGGTACATTTGCGTATCGGCATAGGAGAACACCCGGCCTTGCAGCAGGCGGTCTTCCGACGGCTCGATGCCCGGCACCAGGTTGGCCGGCGCCATGGCCACTTGCTCGGTTTCCTGGAAAACGTTGGCCGGGTTGCGGTTCAGCACCATCTGCCCGACTTTGCGCTCCGGTACGTCCGGCCAGATCTTGGTGGCATCCAACGGGTCGAAATCAAACTTGGCCAAGTCTTCCGGCTTCAGCACTTGCACATACAGGTCCCACTTGGGGAAGTCGCCCTTATTGATGTGCGTGACCAAATCATTGGTCATATGGCTGTAGTCACGGCCCTGTACTTCAGTCACTTGTTTAGGATCGAGGTTCTTGATGCCTTGCAGGCTCTTCCAGTGGAACTTGACGTAGTGCACTTCGCCCTTGGCGTTAATCAACTTGTAGGCATGTACACCGTTACCGTCCATTTCCCGGTAACTGGCTGGAGTACCGGAGTCCGAGTACAACTCGGTCAACGTACGAGTAGACTCCGGAACATGGGAGAAGAAGTCAAAGCGACGGGAATCATCGTCCAGGTTAGTGCGCGGATCTGGTTTAAAGGCGTGAACCATGTCCGGGAACTTGATCGCATCGCGAATAAAGAACGTCGGGAAGTTATTACCGACCAGGTCCCAATTACCTTCGGCGGTGTAGAACTTGGTGGCGAAGCCGCGCGGGTCACGCAGGGTTTCCGGCGAATGGTTGCCGTGAACGACCGCAGAGAAGCGCACAAATACCGGCGTGGCTTCGCCAGCGGCAAACACCTTGGCCTTGGTCAGGTCGCTGAGGTTATCGGTGACGGTGAAAGTACCGTGAGCGCCGGTGCCACGGGCGTGCACAACGCGCTCCGGAATACGCTCGCGATCAAAGCGCTGCAACTTCTGGATCAGTTGCACGTCTTGCAACAGGACCGGGCCATTCGCACCGGCGGTTTGCGAGTTCTGATTGTCACCGACCGCCGCGCCATTATCGCGCGTGAGGTTGGCGGCGTGTACGGACAGCGAAAGAAGACTGGCGCTCACTGCAAACAGCACCTGTCGCGCAGAAATAGGCCCGCGGCTAATAGGGTTTTTCATCGAGGTATCCTCTGGTTTTTTTAGTGCACATTGAGTTGTGCTTGCCAGAGGCTAGTGACCCGCGAGTCAGAAGATAAATAGAAAAGCCGTACCACCCCGATAAAGAAAATAGTGTGGTAACCCACTGAAATAGCGGGTATTCCGCGCGCGATTGGTGGCACTTTGCAAACTATTTGCGATTTAATGTGTCGATAAAAACGGACACTGTTAGCAGTTGTGTCGAGCAAGCCTCGCCACACTGTCTTACACTGGCTTCTACCTCCTCATCTGTAACAAGGAATAACCTATGGGCGTGTTAAGTGAGTTCAAGGCCTTCGCGGTCAAAGGTAATGTGGTCGACATGGCGGTCGGTATTATCATCGGCGCCGCCTTCGGCAAAATTGTTTCATCCTTTGTAGGCGACGTGGTGATGCCACCTATCGGCCTGTTGATCGGGGGTGTCGACTTCGGCGACCTGGCCGTAACGCTTAAAGCCGCCCAGGGCGATGCGCCGGCCGTCGTACTGGCGTACGGCAAGTTCATCCAGAGCGTGATCGACTTTGTGATCGTTGCGTTTGCGATCTTCATGGGCGTGAAGGCCATCAACCGCCTGAAGCGTGAAGAGGCCGTGGCACCTAGCCTGCCGCCGGTCCCGACCAAGGAAGAAGTGCTGCTGGGGGAGATCCGCGATCTGCTCAAGGCACAGAACAGCAAGCCCGAGTAAGCTCGGCAAAAAGTAAAGGCGCCTGCAGGGCGCCTTTGTTTTACCAGTAGTTTTCTACCGCGACCTGCCCCGGACGGCGGGTCAGGCTCAGTTGCATGTCGCGCTGTTTCAACAACTGACGCGTGTCGTCGATCATCTGCGGGTTACCGCAAATCATCACCCTGGAATGCTCGGGGGTCAGCTCGATGCCTGCGGCGCGCTCCAATTCGCCGTTCTCGATCAGGGTGGTAATCCGCCCATTCAGCGCGCCCGGATGTTGCTCACGGGTGACAATGGGAATGTAGGTGAGCTTGTGGGCGTATTCCGCCAGATACTCACGTTCGCCCAGTTCATGGATCAACGACTGGTAAGCCAGCTCCCTTGCTTCGCGGGCGCTATAGACGAGGATGATCCGCTCGAATTTCTCCCACACTTCGAAGTCCTGCAGGATCGAGAGAAACGGCGCAATACCGGTCCCGGTGCCCAGCAGCCACAGATCGCGACCATCCACAAACCGGTCCAGGGTCAGAAAGCCCGTGGCCTGGCGTTCCACCAGCAGGGTATCGCCCTCGCACAGGCGGCTCAGCTCACTGGTGAACTCGCCACCCGGCACAACGATAGAAAAGAAATCCAGGTGCTCATCAAAGGGCGAGGACACCACCGAATAAGCACGCCACACAATGCTGCCATCGGCCTTGGTCACCCCAAGACGCACGAATTGTCCGGCGCGAAAACGAAAACCAGGGTCTCGGGTAGTACGCAGGGTAAACAGGCTGGGGGTCAGCGATTTCACGTCGAGCAGGGTCTGGCGGGTGTATTTTTCAGCACTGGCCGTCATGGGAAACTCCATTTGCAGAGGCCCCTAGTGTCCCCCAAAGCGCCGCCTGGAAACACCGATGGTTTGTGCTGGCATTGCCGCTCCCCATAGTGGCAACCGCTGGGCGGTACCAAATATTTGGCTATTAGTCGCCTTCCAACAAGCCATTAGATGAGGGAGTGTAACTAAATATTAATAAGGCGCATTTAGAGCAAGTTCTTAAAACTAATGGAAAAAAATCTTATCGAACGCCTGAAACCTGTACACCGTAGCCAGGTTGTACAAATGTTATTGGCCTAACGCCCGCTTGAACATAACCAAATTTTTATTTCGAGCTGTAGCCGTTGTCCTACACTATTTTTTCACGTTGTAACCGGGGGCCTTGGAAGTACCCCATGTAAAAACCGTTCACATGGAGAGTTACCGATGGTCAACTGGCACAACACTCGCCTGCCCAAACTCGAAGGGGAAAGCGAAATAACCAGTATGTACGAAGCTGCCCTCAACCTTACTTACGAGCTTGGCTTCCAATACTGCGCATTCACCCTTAGTTCCCATCTACCCAACAACCAAACGAAAACTATCAACCTTAACAACTACTCAAATGAGTGGAATACGCTGTACAGACAAGAGCACTACTTTGATCTCGACCCTGTGGTTGCGCATTGCAAACGCTCGGTTCTACCGATCGTATGGGACGAGAAAACCTTTTCTTCGGTACCGGACTTATGGGCCCATGCCCAGTCCAACGGACTGAATTTCGGATGGACCCAATCGGTTCATGACTTCCAGGGTGTTTTCAGCATGTTGAGCCTGGGGCGCACCATCGGCCCAGTGGGCCCTGAAGAACTCTATGAAAAAGCCGGGCAAGTGCTCTGGATTTGCCACGCCATGCACGCGGTGGTGGCCAAAAAATACGCAGACAATCCCAGCCCGCAAGCGCCCAGCAAATTGACCCCGCGGGAAACCGAAATCCTGCAATGGTCGGCCTTGGGCAAGACCGCCTCGGACATCGCCACCATCCTGTGCCTGTCCGAACGCACGGTCGGCTTCCATATCAGCAGTGCGATGAAGAAACTGGGGGTCAGTAACAAGATTGCCGCAGTGATCACGGCAGTCAAATGCGGGTTGTTTTAAACACCGCATGTAATCCAGGGGAAAAAAACGTAACATTTGCGGCCAGTTCCGGGTGATGACGCGAGCCCCTGATGCGCCTCGCGTCGCCGCTCACCCCGATGGTTCGCTTACCCAGAGTCTCCCCCGCCATGCCCCTGCTCGACAGCCCCTTCGCCCAACTCGACCTGATCCGTCAGCCAGAACAGCACAACGACCCGCTGCAAGCGTTTGATGCAGCCGATGAGTATTTGCTCAGCTACCTGGCGGAACAACAGCTGACGACGGCGACCCGCGTACTCGTGCTCAACGACAGTTTCGGCGCGCTGGCGGCCAGCCTCGAAGGGCATGTGCAGGTCACCTCCAGCGGCGACTCGTTCCTCGGCGCCCTGGGCCTGGAGAAAAACCTGGCGCGCAACGGCAAGGCTTTCGACGCGGTAACGTTTCTGCCCGCCAGCCAGACGCCGACCGGACCGTTCGACCGTGTACTGATCCGCGTGCCGAAAACCCTGGCCCTGCTCGAAGAACAACTGATTCGCCTGCAAGGTCAACTGGCACCCGGCGCCGAAGTGATTGCCGGGGCGATGGTCAAGCACCTGCCACGGGCTGCCGGCGAACTGCTGGAGCGCTATGTCGGCCCGATGCACGCCTCACTGGCGGTAAAAAAGGCCCGACTGCTGATCGCCACCCTGGCCGATCGGCCACACGCCGTATCGCCCTACCCTACGCGCTACAGCCTGGAAACCCCGGCCATCGAACTGCTCAACCACGCCAACGTGTTCTGCCGGGAAGGCCTGGACATCGGCACCCGGGCCTTCCTGCCGCACCTGCCACAAAACCTGGGCGGCGCCCGCGTAGCCGACCTGGGTTGCGGTAATGGCGTCCTGGCGATTGCCAGCGCGCTGCAAAACCCCGAGGCGCAGTACACGCTGGTCGACGAGTCTTATATGGCGGTGCAATCGGCGGCCGAGAACTGGCGCGCGGCGCTGGGCGAACGTGACGTGCTGATTCGCCCCGGCGACGGCCTGGCCGATCAGGAAGCGCAGTCACTGGATGTGGTGCTGTGCAACCCGCCGTTCCACCAGCAGCAAGTGGTGGGAGACTTCCTCGCCTGGCGCATGTTCCAGCAAGCGCGGGAAGCGTTGGTGGTGGGCGGCGCCCTGTACATCGTCGGCAACCGTCACTTGGGTTATCACACCAAGTTGGCGCGGTTGTTCCGTGGCGTCGAGCAAGTGGCGACCACGCCGAAGTTCGTAGTCCTCAAGGCGCGCAAATAAAAAAGCCCTCCATGAAGGAGGGCAATAGTTACAACGGGATGTCAGTGGGTGGTCAGGCCCGCGGCATTCATGAACATGCGCATCAGGCTGGCCACTACGAACAGGGCCAGGACGCTGCCGGTCCAGATCATCGCCAGCCAGCCCAGGCGCTGCCAGAGCGGCTTTTTCTCGGCCTGTTCGATGTCGTGCAACGAAGGTTTGCCGGACATGAGTCGATCCTCCTAGTGATAACCGTCTTCGTGGGTGACCTTGCCGCGGAACACGTAGTAGCTCCAGAAGGTGTAGCCCAGGATGAACGGAATGATGAACAAGGTGCCCACCAGCATGAAGCCCTGGCTTTGCGGCGGTGCGGCGGCGTCCCAGATCGAAACTGACGGCGGGATGATGTTCGGCCACAGGCTGATCCCCAAGCCACTGTAGCCAAGGAAGATCAGCACCAGCGTCAGCAGGAACGGCGTGTAGTGCGCATTGCGGGCCACGGCGCGAATCAGGCCGTACATGGTCACCAACACCAGGATCGGCACCGGCAGGAACCAGAACAGATTCGGCAGGGTGAACCAGCGCGAGGCGATTTCCGGGTGGGCCAGCGGCGTCCAGAGGCTGACGATACCGATCACCGCCAGCACCACGAATGCCAGGGGCCGGGCCAGGTTGTGCATCTTCTCCTGCAAGCTGCCTTCGGTCTTCATGATCAGCCAGGTGCAGCCCAACAGCGCATACGCCACGATCAGGGCCACGCCGCAGAACATCGTGAACGGCGTCAGCCAGTCCAGGGAGCCACCGGCAAACTGCCGGTCGACCACCGGGATGCCATCAATGAACGCCCCCAGCGCCACGCCCTGGAAGAACGTCGCTGCCAGCGAGCCGCCGATGAAGGCCTTGTCCCACAAGTGACGCTTGTCGTCCTTGGCCTTGAAGCGGAATTCAAACGCCACGCCACGAAAGATCAGCCCGATCAGCATCAGCATCAGTGGCAGGTACAGCGCCGAGAGCACCACCGAATAGGCCAGCGGGAACGCGCCAAACAACGCCGCGCCGCCGAGTACCAGCCAGGTTTCGTTGCCGTCCCACACAGGGGCGACGGTGTTCATCATCACGTCACGGTCAGTCTTGCCTGGGATGAACGGGAAGAGAATGCCGATCCCCAGGTCAAAGCCATCCATTACCACGTACATCATGATGCCGAAGATGATGATCACGGCCCAGATCAGCGGAAGATCAATACCCATGGCTCAGTTCCCCTTGTTCAAGGTGTCGCCGTGATCGGCATCGGCACTGTCATCGGCCGCTGACAACGGACGCGCCGGTGTGCGTTTCTGCCCAGGGCCACCGTGAGTAGGCTCGGTGCTTTCGTGGGTCACAGGCCCTTTGCGCACCAGGCGCATCATGTAGCCCAGGCCCGCGCCGAACAGCGCGAAGTACACCACCACAAACAACACCAACGTAATGCTCATCTGCGCAAAACTGTGGTTGGACGAGGCGTCCGCCGTGCGCATCAGCCCGTAGACCACCCACGGCTGACGGCCGATCTCGGTGGTGAACCAGCCAGCGAGAATCGCGATCAGGCCGGACGGGCCCATCCACAGCGCCAGGTACAGGAACGGCTTGGATGTGTACATTTTGTCGCCACGGCGCAGCCAGAGGCTGAACAGGCCGGTGAAGATCATCAGGAAGCCCAGGCCCACCATGACCCGGAACGACCAGAACACGATGGTCGAATTCGGACGATCCTCAGGCGGGAACTCCTTGAGGGCCGGCACCTGCTTGTCCAGGGAGTGGGTCAGGATCAGGCTGCCCAGGTATGGGATTTCCACCGCAAATCTGGTTTTCTCGGCCTTCATGTCCGGCCAGCCGAACAGGATCAGCGGCGTGGGCTCGTTGCCGATATTTTCCCAGTGGCCTTCAATCGCGGCGATCTTCGCCGGCTGATGCTTGAGGGTATTCAGGCCGTGGAAGTCACCGATGACCGCCTGGATCGGTGCAACGATCAGCGCCATCCACATTGCCATCGACAGCATGGTGCGGATCGCCGGGTTGTCCTTGCCGCGCAGCAAGTGCCAGGCCGCCGAGGAGCCGACGAAGAACGCGGTAGCGACGAACGCGGCCGTGGCCATGTGCATCAGGCGGTAGGGGAACGACGGGTTGAAGATCACGGCCAGCCAGTCGGTGGGAATCACCCGGCCATCAATGATTTCAAAGCCCTGTGGCGTCTGCATCCAGCTGTTGGAGGCAAGAATCCAGAAAGTCGAGATCAGCGTGCCGACGGCCACCATCACCGTGGCAAAGAAGTGCAGCTTGCGTCCGACCTTGTTCCAGCCGAACAGCATGACCCCAAGGAAGCCGGCTTCGAGGAAGAACGCCGTGAGCACCTCATAAGTCAGCAACGGCCCGGTGACGGCACCGGCGAAGTCCGAGAAGCGGCTCCAGTTGGTGCCGAACTGATAGGCCATGACCAGGCCGGAGACCACGCCCATGCCGAAGTTGACGGCAAAGATCTTCGACCAGAAATGGTAGAGGTCACGGTAGGTGTCGTTGTGGGTCTTGAGCCACAGGCCTTCCAGCACCGCAAGGTAACTGGCCAGGCCGATGGTGATGGCCGGGAACAGGATATGGAATGAGATGGTGAACGCGAATTGAATTCGGGCGAGATCTAGCGCCTCCAAACCGAACATAAGTCTTCCTCTGTCAGGTAATACCGAATGCTGGCTGGAGGCCTGCACCCACTGCCCCCACGGATATGGAGTGTGGCGAATTCAAATTCGTTTCTTTTTATAACCAACCACGCAGGGATTCTGGCCTTGCGGCCGCCAGAGCAATCCCGGCGAAGGTTTTGATCTGGATCAAGCATTGCTGAAAGAGTAGTCCCATTTTCGCGAGAGCAAGGCGTGGTCTTTTGCCGCGTGACAGGTTGCCTCAGTGGTCACTGGGTGTTGTCTTTGGTGAGATTGGGCGTGTTTTGGGTGTATATCCGTTATTTGGGTGATGGCTGGTATTGGTTCCGCTCTTACAGCGGCGCACTTTTGAAAAGCGCAAAAGTAAGCAAAACGCTCTTGCCCCACCACTCGGCTCCTCGCCTAGGCTCGGTGTGCCCAAGATCAAAAGCAAGAGCACAGCGGCCTACCGGCCGGCTTGAGTGTTTAAAAGCCAAATCAAAAGCAAAAGCGGG